>QYPA01000143.1 GCA_007279715.1 Comamonadaceae bacterium
TCGGAAAAAGAATCTGGCGTGACATTGACAACCCCCATCACTTTAGAGCGGCTAAGGTCGATCTCAAAACGGCTGGTTTGCCAGACAAACATACAGGTTAATCCGCGAAAAAAAGGAACAAGGGGGCAAAGTGCCCCCTTGAGTCATTCGTCAATCGGATTTTATGCCGCAGAAGGCGCAGTATCCGGGCTGGTTGTCGCAGTTGGTCCGCTTCCGCCGCCGGCATCAGCGAGAGGAATACGGGGCGTCCAATCCTTGGGTTCACGCGGGTCCCGACCCGCCATGATGTCATCTAGCTGATCGCTGTCAATGGTTTCCCATTCCAGCAAGGCCTTGGCCATGGCATGGATTTTTTCTTGGTTATCTTCAATGAGCTTGCGGGCTTGCGCGTACTGCTGATCAATGATACGGCGAACCTCAGAGTCCACCTTCTGCATGGTTTGCTCGCTCATGTTTGTCGTCTTGGTTACGGATCGACCCAAAAAGACTTCGCCCTCGTTTTCAGCGTAAACCATGGGCCCCAGGGCATCGGTCATACCGTAGCGGGTCACCATGTCTCGGGCAATCGAGGTTGCACGTTCAAAGTCATTGCTCGCGCCCGTGGTCATTTGGTGCATAAAGACTTCTTCTGCAATCCGGCCACCAAACAACATGCTGATTTGGTTCAACATGTATTCGCTATCGTAGGAATAACGGTCTTGTGCCGGCAGGCTCATCGTGACACCCAAAGCGCGCCCCCTTGGGATGATCGTCACTTTATGCACTGGATCGCACTTGGGTAACATTTTTCCGATCAAAGCGTGGCCCGACTCGTGGTACGCCGTGTTCTTACGCTCAGCCTCTGGCATGACCATGCTCTTGCGCTCTGGTCCCATCAAAATTTTGTCTTTGGCTTTTTCAAAGTCTTGCATCTCAACCAAACGCGCATTGCGTCTTGCAGCCATCAGGGCGGCTTCGTTGCAAAGGTTGGCCAAATCCGCGCCTGACATACCAGGGGTACCACGGGCGATCACTCCGGGATTCACGTCTTGCGCGACCGGCACTTTGCGCATGTGCACGTTCAAGATTTGTTCACGGCCACGGATATCGGGCAGCGTGACATACACCTGGCGGTCAAAACGGCCCGGACGCAACAAAGCGGAATCCAAAATGTCGGGGCGGTTGGTCGCAGCGACCACAATCACGCCCACATTGGTTTCAAAACCATCCATCTCGACCAACATTTGGTTCAAGGTTTGCTCACGTTCATCGTTACCACCGCCAAGGCCCGCGCCCCGTTGCCGTCCTACCGCGTCGATCTCGTCAATAAAAATAATGCAGGGCGCGTTTTTCTTGGCGTTGTCAAACATATCGCGCACCCGCGAAGCGCCGACACCGACAAACATTTCTACGAAATCCGAACCTGAGATACTGAAAAAAGGAACCTTGGCTTCGCCAGCGATGGACTTAGCGAGCAAGGTTTTACCCGTTCCTGGGGGGCCCACTAAGAGCAAACCGCGGGGAATACGCCCGCCGAGTTTTTGGAATTTGGAGGGGTCTTTAAGAAAATCAACAACTTCTTTGACTTCTTCTTTGGCCTCATCGCAGCCCGCCACATCGGCAAAGGTGACGGTGTTGGTGGCTTCGTCAAGCAAACGGGCTTTGCTTTTTCCAAAGCTGAATGCTCCGCCTTTTCCACCGCCGTGCATTTGACGCATGAAGTAAACCCACACACCAATAAGCAACAGCATGGGACCCCAGCTGACCAATAAAGTCATTAGCAAAGAACCTTCTTCGCGGGGTTTCACATCAAACTTGACGCCATTGGAAATCAGATCGCCCACCAAACCGCGGTCCAAATAGGTGGCCGTGGTTTTGACTTTGCGGTCGTCCGTGGTCACGGCAAAAATTTCAGTGCCGCCTTGGCCTTCTTGGATGACGGCTGTTTTGATATTTTTATTACGCACTTCTTCCAAGAAGTCGGAATAGCCAAGCAAACTCGCGTTCGCGCCGCTGTGCGTATCAAATTGTTTGAACACGGTAAACAGCACCAAGCCGATGACCAACCAAACTGCAATTTTCGAAAACCACTGATTATTCAAGCGAAGCTCCCATTAGGACGCAATAAGACAACCCTTGCTACGTGGGACCCATTTTAGGCGTTTCAAGGTGGTGTGACGCCTATTTGTCATGTTTCAGCCACAAATTAGCAAGGGCTTATTTCAGGCACAAACCAACCAAAAACGTCTCAGACGACCGATCCCGTGAGGCTTTGGGCTTATAGGGTTTAACCGTATGAAAGGCATCTTTGAACCGCTGCACCACCGCGTTATAGCTGCCGCCATGAAACACTTTAGCAACCAACGCACCCTGGGGCTTCATATGGTTTTGGGAAAATTCGATCGCCAATTCAACCAAATGTTCAATCCGGGCGGCATCGGCGGAGGAAATACCCGACAAATTGGGCGCCATATCGGACACCACAACGTCGGCTTGTCGGCCATGCATAGCGAGCTCTAACTGACTCAGAACGTCCGCCTCGCGAAAATCGCCTTGGATAAATTGAACTCCCTCAATGGGTTCCATATCGAGCAGGTCTAAAGCGATGATGGTTCCATCCAAATCACCCACCGCCGCTCCTTGGGGTGACATCCGGCGGCGCACGTATTGGCTCCAAGCGCCGGGGGTGGATCCCAGATCAACCACCAACTGGCCCGGCTTGATCAAACCAAGTGCTTCGTCAATTTCTTTGAGTTTGTAGGCCGCACGGGCACGGTATCCCTCTCTGGAGGCGAGTTTGACGTAGGGGTCATTGATATGGTCGTGCAACCAGGCTTTGTTGAGCTTTTTGCCCTTGATGGAGGCCTTGGGCTGGGGACTTGGATCAGCCCGACTTGACACAGATGGAGTTTTCTTCATTGCGCCGATAATAGCGGCATGCCTCAAATAATACTTACTCCTGCCCAACGCAAAGATCACCGCGCCCAAGCCCACCACCT
Source organism: Comamonadaceae bacterium (assembly GCA_007279715.1). Classification (GTDB taxonomy): domain Bacteria; phylum Pseudomonadota; class Gammaproteobacteria; order Burkholderiales; family Burkholderiaceae_C; genus Allorhodoferax. The sequence continues at coordinate 2,979 of QYPA01000143.1, forward strand.
CGATCCTGTTGTCATGGTCGGCGGTGACGGCCTCACTCCCAGTGTAAAAAAAGAAATCGATGCCAGCCTGAACGCCCATGGCCTCATTAAAGTTCGTATTTTTTCGAATGACCGGCCTGCTCGCGAAACCATATTTCAAACTTTGGCAGAGGAACTCAACGCAGCGCCGATTCAACACATCGGCAAGTTGCTGGTGTTCTGGCGTCCGATGCCCGCCAAGGAAAAAGCAGTCGATGAAGATCGCATGGCAGGACCGCGCGACTTTAAAGTTCTGAAATACAGCAAACGCGCAGGGCAGAGACCCGAAGTGAAGACCTTGCGGGTATTAGGGAACCAGCGCCTCACTGCAGGTGGCAATGTCAAACGCGCCAAACCCAAACCCAAAATCAGCCTCAAAAAACGCAGCCAGACTTGACTGCCTTCTTGAGCTGTTAGATGTAGCGAACCGCCACGACTTCGTAAGCCTTATCGCCTCCGGGAGCCATCACAACGGCGGTATCACCTTCTTCTTTGCCAATCAATGCGCGGGCAATGGGTGAGCTGATGTTGATGAGCCCGAGTTTCAGATCGGCCTCGTCTTCACCTACGATTTGGTAAGTCACGCGATCGCCCGTTTCCTCTTCCTCGAGGTCAACAGTGGCCCCAAAAACGACGCGCCCGCCGGCGTCCAAGGCACTGGGGTCAATGATTTGGGCGGCGGACAATTTACCTTCGACCTCTTGAATCCGGCCTTCAATAAAACCTTGGCGGTCTTTGGCGGCTTCGTACTCGGCGTTTTCGCTCAGGTCACCTTGGGCACGGGCCTCAGAAATCGCGTTGATCACCCAAGGGCGTTCCACCGTTTTGAGTTTATGCAACTCGGCCTTGAGAATCTCTGAGCCGCGCTTGGTAATGGGAATGGTTGCCATAAGAAAATGAAAAAGATTATGCCAACAGTTGGGCGTGCATTTCTTGGACCGAAATAACACCCAGGTTATCAAGGTATTTCATGCCTTCTACGGCAGCTTCCGCCCCCGCGATGGTGGTGTACGTTGTCACCCGGGCTAACAGTGCGGAGGTGCGGATGTGGCGAGAATCGACAATCGCGTTGCGACGCTCTTCGACCGTGTTAATCACCAGGGCGACTTCTTCATTTTTAATCATATCCACGATATGCGGGCGCCCCTCAGCCACTTTATTGACGACCCGGCAGCTGAGTCCTTGGGCGGTAATCGCAGCCGCGGTTCCTTTGGTTGCCAACAGCTCAAAGCCCATAGCCAACAAGTTTCGTGCGACTTCGACTACGCGCAGTTTGTCACTTTGCTTGACAGAAATAAACGCTCGCCCAGAGCGTGGCAACTTGGTTCCCGCACCCAACTGGGACTTCACAAAGGCTTCGCCGAAGGTTTTTCCGACTCCCATCACCTCGCCGGTGGATTTCATCTCCGGCCCCAAAATGGTGTCTACCCCGGGGAACTTCACAAATGGGAATACAGCCTCCTTCACACTGAAATAGGGAGGAGTAATTTCTTTGCCAATTCCCTGCGACGCCAGCGTTTGGCCGACCATGCAACGCGCAGCGACCTTGGCCAATTGCACACCGGTGGCTTTACTCACAAATGGTACGGTCCGGGAGGCTCTGGGATTCACTTCAAGCACGTAAATAACATCTTGACCGTCGATATGCTGAATCGCAAACTGCACATTCATCAGGCCGACCACGTTCAAAGCCTTCGCCATGGCAGCGGTTTGGCGTTTGATCTCGGCAACAGTCGGGGCGCTTAGGCTGTAAGGAGGCAAAGAACACGCTGAGTCGCCGCTGTGCACACCCGCTTGCTCAATATGCTCCATGACGCCACCAATCCAGGTCTGACCGGCGGTGTCGCGAATACAGTCCACATCGCACTCAATCGCGTCATTTAAAAACCGGTCTAACAAAACGGGAGAGTCATGGCTGACTTTCACGGCCTCGCGCATGTAGCGCTCTAAATCACGCTGCTCGTGCACGATTTCCATCGCTCGGCCGCCGAGAACGTAGCTGGGCCGCACCACCAAGGGGTAACCCAATGCTGCTGCTTTTTCCAAGGCTTCAGGCTCGGTACGCGCCGTGGCATTAGGCGGTTGACGCAGCTCCAGCGCATGCAATAATTTTTGGAAACGTTCACGGTCTTCCGCGGCGTCGATCATGTCGGGACTGGTTCCAATAATCGGAA
>QYPA01000108.1 GCA_007279715.1 Comamonadaceae bacterium
GAAAACGTATGGAAACAACGACAACTAAGATCCGCGTATGGGACGCCCCCACTCGGTTCTTTCACTGGCTTTTGGTCTTTTCATTTGCGGGGGCTTACCTCACATCAGAAAGCGAACGCTGGAGCTTGGTTCACATCACTTTGGGCTACACCTTAGGCGGACTCATTGCCTTTCGTTTGGTCTGGGGCTTTGTTGGAACTCGCTACGCAAGGTTCACAAGCTTCGTAAAAGGGCCGTCAGAAGTGCTGCAGTATGCAAAATCAATGGCGACTTTAAAACCCAAACACTTTGTGGGCCACAACCCTTTAGGCGCGGTGGCGATCGTCTTACTCATTGTGTCGGGCATCGCAATCGTTGTAACAGGCTATGCCGCCTTCAACGAAATCGGCGGGGAGTGGGTCGCCGAGTTGCATGAAGTTTCGTCACACATCATGCTCATCCTTGTCGGGGTTCACATCGCTGGAGTGCTCGCAGCCAGTTGGCTCCACAAAGAAAACTTAGCTCGGGCGATGGTGAACGGATTCAAACAAGGAAAAATCGCAGATGGCATCAGCCGCGTGTGGATCAGCGTCGCGGTGCTTTTAGTGGCGGCGGTCTTGGGCTTTTGGTATGTGCAATGGACGTCGGGTGGTTAAGACTTCGGCGCATACTTTGATGAATCAGTCTTAAACAGGGCTGTGTACAGGGTCCCCCCCGCGATCTCAACCCAACTTTACAAAGTTTCCGTGTGACCATCCACAGCGAGCTCTTGGCCTGAGATTCTGGCGCCTGCAGCTGAGGTGATAAACAACACCAACTGCGCAATGTCTTCCGGGTCAATCAACGTTTTAAGTGAAGAGGCCGCCGTCATCTCTTGGCGAACTTCAGCTACGCTGCGCAGGGTTTTTAGGGCCTCGGCTGCAATCACGCGATCAATGCGTTCGCCCGATACCGAGCCCGGACAAATGCAGTTCACTCTCACGCCCGCAGGCCCGAGTTCTTGCGCTAGTGTTCGCGTCAAACCCCGAATAGCCCACTTGGCTGCAGCGTAAGGCGAGCGCCTTGGAAAACCATACAAGCCCCCGGTAGATGACATGTTGACGATGGAGCCGCTGCCTTGGGCGCGCAAAAGGGGCGCGGCAAAGTGAGCACATAAAAAAGCCGAATCTAAATTAACCGCCAGGCATTGACGCCACTGCGCCAGCGTGATGTCTTGTACTTCCGCGGTAGGACCGGAGACACCTGCGTTACAAACCACGATATCCAGCCCGCCCAAGGTGGCGGTACCTACTTTAAAAAATTCAGCCACCTGCGCCTCGTCACTGACATCGCACACCATGCCGCTCATCGATGGGTTGGCGCTGAGCGTGGCTTGGAGCGCATGGGCATCGTTGTCGCCAATAAAAACACGGGCGCCGGCTTTGACAAAGGCCTGCGCCATAACGCGTCCAATGCCAGCGGCTGCGGCGGTGATAAAAACACGTTGGTTGTGGTGGCTCATAGTGGGGCTGGAAGTCTCGAAAAGTTGGTTAGTCAATGGCTGCCAATGTATCCGTTATTGAAGTGCCAGCAGCCAACGCAGACGACCGTTTTTTTAAATCAAGCGACACCTGCGAAAATCAAACCATGCAAATGCCCTCTTTCCAAAAAATTGCGGTCCCCTTAGGGAGTCTCGTCCTTATCGTTCTCGCTTACCGAAACTACGGTTGGCAGGGCGTAGCGCTTGCGGTGGGTGTTTTAGTCATGTGGCTGCTGCTGCATTTCACCCGCATGCTGCAAATTTTGCAGCGGGCAGCCAAACGTCCCAAGGGCTATGTAGACAGCGCCGTCATGCTCAACGCCAAACTGCGTGCGGGCGTCACGCTTTTGCACGTGGTGGCGATGACGCGTTCCTTGGGCGAACTACAAAGCCAAAGCGACACACAGCCGGAAATTTTCAGTTGGACCGATGGCTCCCAATCGGTGGTTCGCTGCGAGTTTTGGGGTGGGAAACTCAAAAGCTGGACCTTGGAGCGCCCACCTCAGACCGAGCCCCAAGCTGCTTCGGAAAGCGCGTCTTCAACCGCCCCGTAAAATCACTCTTTTTGCAATTCTTGCTTATCCACTTAAAGGACACCCTGCCATGACCGCAATGCCTCCCTCCATGTCTGACCGCGACGGAAAAATTTGGATGGACGGCCAGATGGTCGACTGGCGGGACGCCAAAATTCATGTGCTGAGCCATACGCTGCATTACGGTTGCGGTGCGTTTGAGGGCGTGCGTGCTTACAACACAGCTAAAGGAACCGCAATCTTTCGCTTGGCAGAGCACACTGAGCGCCTGTTCAACAGCGCCAAAATTTTGCGCATGAATATTCCTTTTACCAAGGAGCAAGTTCAAGAGGCGCAAATCGCAGTCGTGCGTGAAAACAAATTAGAGAGCTGCTACTTGCGGCCGCTAACGTGGATTGGGGATAAGAAACTGGGCGTATCTCCGAAGGGCAATACGATTCATTTGATGGTGGCTGCCTGGGCTTGGGGTGCGTATCTCGGCGAAGAGGGAATGAAACGCGGTATCCGCGTGAAAATCTCAAGCTACACCCGCCACCATGTCAACATCACCATGACCCAAGCCAAGGCGGTCAGCAATTACACCAACTCTATTCTTGCCAATATGGAAGCCACCGATGACGGCTATGACGAGGCGATGCTGCTAGACGCCAACGGCTTTGTGTCCGAAGGCGCGGGAGAGAATTTGTTTGTGGTCAAAGATGGGGTGGTGTACACGCCGGACTTGTCTGCTGGTGCACTCAACGGAATTACGCGCAACACCGTCATGCATATTTGCAAAGACTTAGGTTTGGAGCTGGTACAAAAACGCATGACCCGCGATGAGGTGTATATCTGTGACGAGGCGTTCTTTACTGGAACGGCCGCAGAGGTGACGCCTATTCGTGAGTTGGACCGCATCGCTTTAGGCAAAGACAACTATGTTGGTACCCGCGGCCCGATCACTGAAAAAATCCAAAGCGCGTTTTTTGACATTGTGAACGGCCGCAATCCCAAATATGCCCATTGGCTGACCTTGGTGTAAGGCCGAACTGCAAACGCAAAAGAGAATCCTTATGAGCAAATCCGTTGTCACCTTATTGGCCAAAGACCTGAACGCCCAAGGCGGGGTGTACTGCCCCAGCCCTTTGGCGCACATGAAAATTTGGGACACCCATCCCAAGGTTTACCTTGATGTGGCGCACAGCGGCGAGGCCAAGTGCCCCTATTGCGGCACGGTCTATCAGCTCAAGGACGGCGAGCATTTCGACGGCCACCATTAATACGCTGCTCATCGCGCCCCAGTGGATTGGGGATGCGGTGATGACCGAGCCCCTGCTGCGTCGGCTTCACGCCCGTGGCGAACGCATCACTGTTGCCGCGCTGCCTTGGGTAGCTCCGGTGTACCGGCTGATGCCCCATGTCAGCACCACCATCGAGCTGCCTTTTGCCCATGGGGGTTTGCAATGGACAGCGCGTCGCGCCTTAGCGAAAACGTTGCGTGGTCAGTTTGACCGCGCTGTGGTTTGTCCTAATTCTTTGAAGAGTGCGCTTGTGCCTTGGTGGGCTGGCATTCCTCAGCGCGTAGGTTATCTGGGCGAGGCGCGTTGGGGCTTACTCACAGCGCGTTTGCCCAACCCAAAAAAGCACGAACGAGCGCCCATGGTCGCCTTTTACGCAGCGCTCAGCGGTGAGGCTGCGGTATCGCACGACAAACCTATTTTGGTGCCCGACGTCGGCGCTGACAGCGCTGCGCTTTCAGCCTTGGGATTGGAGCGCCACGGCTATTGGGCGATGGCGCCAGGCGCAGAGTACGGCCCCGCCAAACGCTGGCCTGCGGAACACTTTGCGGCGCTTGTGCAAGCCGTTTTCCAAAAGACGGGCCAGCCTGTGGTCTTGCTCGGTTCAAACAAAGACAGCGCGGTGTGCGAAGCCATCAGCTGCTTAGCCAACGCCGACTCTCCTGGCGCTTGCCGTGACTTGTCTGGCAAAACGCGCCTAGACCAAGCCTTTAGCGTGATTGGCAATGCCCGGGCGATGGTCAGCAATGATTCGGGTTTGATGCACATCGCAGCGGCCTTTGGCGTACCGCAGGTGGCACTCTTTGGGTCTTCCAGCCCCTTGCATACGCCGCCTTTAAGCGACGCAGCGCAAGTCATTTGGCTTAAAAACGCACCGCACTACCGTCCCCCTTTGGACTGCGCCCCCTGTTTTGCCCGCGACTGTCCGCTCGGCCACACCCGCTGCTTGCGAGACATCACGCCAGAGATGGTGATGGAGCGATTGTTCTAGGGCGCGTTAGCGTCAGCCGACTTGCACAAGCGCCCCCCACTGCGTGGTGTAGTTCGGCGACTTTCGCTCTTGGCGCATCTGCCAGCCTTTGTGTCCGCCTTGCGTAGAGACCTTGACCGTTCCCCGGCCATAACGCGCGTTCAGTCCATCTAAAGCCGCCATCAAACGCGTGTCGGTTGCTGGCGCGGGTTCTAGCCAGTCGGCTTGGTACTGCCCTGCGGGCGTAATATCCCCCAACATAATTCCTGCTTTCTTGTAGGCGTAGTCAGGTTTGTATAGACGCGATACCAACCAGTCTGCCCAGCGGCTCACCACCAAACTATCGCTGGTAGGTTGCGGCAACGGCACGCTAAGCGAAGGGTTGTACTGAGGCAGGTCTTTTCGAAAACGGTTGGTATGTAAAAACACATGAATCAAGGCGGCCTGCGAACCTTGCGCTCGGAGCTTGACGCAGGAATTGGCGACAAAGGTACTCATGGCGTCTTTCAGCACCGCAAGTTCGGTGACGGTCTGCCCGAAAGACCGACTGCATAGGATTTGTTTTTTGTCTGGAACCATGTCTTGTAAGTCAACGCACGCAACACCTTGCAACTCACGTTGTGTTTTCTCAACCACCACCCCAAACTCGGCGCGCAAGGTGGGCGTATGCGCAGTGCGCAGGTCTTGCACGGTGAAGATGCCGTGTTCTGCCAAGCGGGCAGAAATTCGGCGACCGATGCCCCACACTTCAGCGACATCGATTTGGCCCAGCAACTTATCCTGTTGTTCTTTGCTTAAATCGTTATAGTTAAAAACGCCTTGCGAGCGCGGGTGCTTCTTGGCAATGTGGTTGGCTAACTTCGCCAGCGTCTTGGTCGGGCCGATACCAACGCACACCGGAATCCCCGTCCACGCCGTCACTCGCTCACGCATCTCGTAACTCACC
>QYPA01000051.1 GCA_007279715.1 Comamonadaceae bacterium
GCAGAAATGACAAAAGATATCATGACCGCCAAAATAATAAAAAAATCTGATCGCTTGAACATTTGTTTACTCCTGGGTTAATTAACTTTTGCTGTAATCCAAAAAACCATGACCGATTGCACTTAGCAAACAGCCTGATATGGCAACTGATCCAACGATTCTTATTCCAGATGAAAGACCAAAAGCAACGCGGTCAAAATTAAAAATCTCGACCAAACCTAAGCCTAGGCCAACGCAGCCAAGAACGGTCAATCCATATCCGATAACAACTAGGACGCTAAAAATTTTATGTGTATTTTTTATCATTGTTTTAAATGAATTTTTTTGACTTCAATTCACGTACATTGGCTGAGAATCACATCCTTGTATTGTAAATTTTGAGTGGGCCATCCAAACATTGTTTTGGCCAACGTGACAGGCCAGAAAGTTTTCATCAATAAACGCTTAGTCAGTGTCCAACTGTAATGAAGAAGATTAACGATTATTTTAGTACGTGCTTTGGACAACCTTATAACCCCTGCTAACGAAGGCGGATTCAAAAAGAGCGAGGTTCAAAACTCTTTAGCGTTTTAAAGTGTATCTCTGCGGAATAACCGTGACATTTGTGGGGCATGCAGGCAGATTTTTTGATCCGCTAAACTCTAAATTAAATAAAGTGAGGGCCAAATTTACGACGCCCAGATAACTGTTCAATTCACGTAGGCAGCTTGATAGCGTAATTTCAAATGCATAAAATCGTAATTGTTGGAGGCGGTGCTGGAGGACTTGAACTTGCAACGCGACTTGGCAAGGCTTATCGTCGGGATAAAAATATCAACGTCACCCTGGTTGACAAAAATCGAACCCATATCTGGAAACCTAAGCTCCATGAAATTGCGTCTGGCAGCATGGATTTTGGTGACCATGAAGTGGATTACATGGCTCACGCCCATTGGAATCATTTTACTTTTCGAATTGGGGAGCTTAAGGGCTTAGAGCGAGCCAACAAGACCATTGATTTATCGCCCTACTTGGACATTGATAACAGTCCTGTAACGCCTATACAAAAAATTAGCTACGACACATTGGTCATTTGCATTGGCAGTCTAAGCAACGATTTTGGAACGACAGGTGTCAAGGAGTTCGCTCTTAAGCTCGAAAATCAAACGGACGCCAAGCTATTTCATTCAAAAATGGTTAATGCATGTATTCGTGCACACCATCAGTCTGACCGAATAGAACAAAGCCAACTTCACGTTGTCATTATTGGAGCAGGTGCAACTGGTGTGGAGCTCGCCGCTGAGCTGCATAGGACAACTCGCGAGGTTGTTGCGTTTGGCTTAGATGGCATTGACGCTGAAAAGGATTTAAAAATTAGCTTAATCGAAGCGGCTGACAGAATTTTGCCGGCTTTAAATCCGCGACTTTCTGAAGCGACAGAGCAACTGCTATCCAAATTGGGTGTTGAAGTACTTACTAAATCCAAAGTGATGGAGGTCATGCCAAAGGGTATACGGCTTTCGGATGGCCAAGTCATTGAATCTGAGCTTGTTGTCTGGGCGGCTGGCGTCAAGGCGCCCGATTACTTGAACAATATTGGCGGTTTAGAAACCAATAAATTGAATCAAATTGTTGTTCATCGGTCTTTGCAAACTACGCTTGATCCGGACATCTTTGCTTTAGGGGATTGTGCTGCATGCCCTTGCACAGACGAAGAAGGTGGAAGAGGCGGTATTGTTCCCCCAAGGGCACAAGCGGCGCATCAGCAAGCAAACCATATGTTTAGTCAAATTAAGAGACGCTTTGCTAACAAACCGTTAAAGCCGTACTACTACCGAGATTTTGGGTCCTTGGTGTCACTCGGAAAATTTAGCACCGTGGGGAATATGATGGGCGGCCTTATTGGCAAGAACCTAATGATTGAAGGTTACTTTGCTAAATTGATGTATTTGTCTCTTTACAAGCTCCACGAACTTTCTGTTCACGGTGCTATTAAAACAGCGCTTTATACGCTTGCGAGGTTGCTTTCCAAGCAAGTCAATCCAACGGTCAAGCTGCATTAATCAAATTGGAACTTCGTTTTTGAATCCGTCTGAACCGGACATGCGTACTAAAACCATAATTTTTTGTATGAGGGAAATTTCTAGCCCACCTGATTAAGACCCGCAACACTCACAGAGCCTAAGTGTTCGTTGGGTATGCAGAGCATGTTTTGGTAGTCGGCAATGAAATACGAATAATCAGGGATGGGAGCCAAAGTTGAAGTGATTGGCTCGTGTCCGCTAATAAAGTATTCAATCCACATCCAAGGGCGATGACGCGCAATGGTTTGGAGCCCGCCGATTAAAGCCGGAATTTCATAGCCTTCAATATCGAGCTTCAAGAAATCTAGGCGCGGAAGGTTCATGGAGTCAATACTGATAACGTCTACCAGCCTGTCTCGCATCCAAGATTCTTCTTTTAAGTCTGAAACCTCTGATATTTGAACGGTCCCAAAGTCTTGTGGCGCACTGTAATCAATCGGTGGAAGCTGCGCTCTTCCAAGCGCAGAGCCTAGGCCGCAGTTATGCAAAAAAACATGGTCGTAGCCGTTTAATACAAGGCTGCCTCCCAATGCTTGGAACATTTGCCGCTGTGGCTCAAAGCCAATGATTTTGATGTTGCGATTGCGCGTTCTTTGAGCAACAGGTATGGTGAAAAATCCAATATTGGTTCCGCCGTCAATGATGATTGCGTTATCGGGTAAGCGATCAGCGATCACAAAAATATTGCTTAGTTCACCCTCTATGTGTGTGCGACCGGTCTTGACTAGAGCCTCGGCTTGAAACGCACAATGGCGATCAACGATGAACTTTCCGTACGCACTATCAAGCACTAAAAAATTATCAACACTCACAGCAACTCCAATCGGATTAAAGAGAACTCACAACAAAGTTTTAAGAAAATCCAAAAACAAACTTTCACCGTGATGGACCTTTTGGCTCCAATCATCGCCCGATGATTCATTTGCATCGTCGGTAATGTACTTATAGGACTGCCAAGGCACGTTGCATGCGTGTGCTGCCGCTGCGATGGCAAATAACTCCATGTCGACCACGTCAATTTTTTGGGCTACCAGCCAAGGGTCTGGTGCAGTCACAAAACTATCGCCAGTACCGCAAACATAACTGCCTCGGCCCGACTGGTAGGTTTGAGGGCGAGTGCAAAAAGGCGTCTGTCCTCGGGGCGAGAGTGGTTCTGTCACCATGTCTCTTTGAACCACTTTTGCGATCTCGATCATTCCCGAAAGACTTGGATTAATTTTCCCAACGGTTCCGTAGTTGACCACAAGCGTCGGCTGAAGGTCTTGAATGGCTTTCAAGGTAATTAAAGCCGCATTGATTTTCCCTACGCCGCAAAACGCCCAATCCACACCCATAGGAAGCTTGTGATTGTCTAACTCGCTTTCTAGGGCGGTGATGGCAAGAATTTTGGGTTTCATGGACACGGGATCAGGTTGCGTTTACAAAACTCCCACTTTTGCCCCCATGCTTTTCCCGCAAGGTAATTCCGTTCATCGTCATGCCACGGTCCACAGCTTTGCACATATCGTAAATCGTGAGCAAGGCAACTTGAACGGCGGTGAGGGCTTCCATCTCTACGCCGGTGGAGCCGACGGTTTCTACGGTGGCGGTGCAGCGTACGCCGTCAAAGCCTGCGCTTTCACGGCCAAGGACGGTGAGTTCGATGCCCACATGGGTGAGCGCCAAGGGGTGGCACAAAGGAATGAGTTCGCTGGTTTTTTTGGCGGCCATGATGGCGGCAACGCGGGCAATGCCTAGGACGTCCCCCTTTTTGGCGCTGCCGCTTTCAATCAGGGCGCGGGTGGCGGGTAGCATTTCAATGTGGCCGGTGGCAATAGCGGTGCGTTTGGTGCTGGCTTTGTCGGCCACATCGACCATGTGGGCCATGCCTTGGTTGTCAAAGTGGGTGAGTGTGCTCATAGAAATTTCATTCGGTTTACAAAGTCTTAACGGTTCGAGTGCATCATACGGGGTATGAATTTTTGCAAAACTTGGCTGGCGGCTGTTTTGGTGGTTGCTGGTAGTACCTCGTTCGCGCTGCCTAACCTAGGCGATGGCGCAGAAATGTCGCCTGCGAAAGAGCGCCGCTTGGGCGACAGCATTGCCCGCAGTTTGTACCGCGATGCGGACTACCTTGAAGACCCGGTGGTGATGGATTACGTCCAGAGCATTTGGCAGCCTTTGCTCGCATCAGCAAAAAAGCGTGGCGATATGCCCCAAGACTTAGCAGACACCTTTGCTTGGGAAATACTTCTCGGGCGGGATCGTTCGGTGAATGCGTTTGCTTTGCCAGGCGCTTACTTTGGCTTGCATTTGGGGCTGGTCGGCGTGGTAAGTAGCCGCGACGAATTGGCGTCTGTCTTAGCCCATGAACTCAGCCACGTAACGCAGCGCCATATTGCCCGCAACATCGCCCATCAAAACGCCCAAGCGCCGTGGGTGATGGGCGCGATGATTTTGGGAGTTTTAGCTGCAAGCAAAAGCGCTAACAACGGCCAAGCGGCCAACGCCATGATCACAGGGGGCCAAGCGCTGGCAGTCCAAAGCCAACTGAATTATTCGCGCGATATGGAGCGCGAGGCTGATCGGGTGGGCTTTGGTGTGATGACCGAAGCGGGCTTTGCGGCCCAAGGGTTTGTGGGGATGTTTGAGAAGTTGCAGCAGTCCAACCGGCTTAATGACAGCGGCGGGTTTGCATACTTGCGCAGCCACCCGCTGACCACCGAACGTATTTCGGATATGCAAACCCGAATGCCTTTGTCTAGTGCGGCCAGTCAAGGCACTTCGGCTGCAGTGAGCAGTGCGCTGCCGTGGTCTGGGCAAGATCTCGAGCCCGCATTGATTGGGGCGCGGGCCCGCGTGTTGTCCAACGGCGGAGTCGATGGTTTACGCGTTTGGCAGGGCGATCTGAAACCTGCAGTATTAAGCGCTAAACCGCCCGCACAGCAAGCGGCCGCCTTGTACGGCGGGGCATTCGCGGCCTTGAAACTGCGCGATTACGCGCAAGCCCAAACCCTGTGCGATCAACTCCGTGTGCGCGTTCAAGGCAACACCGCCGCGGTGCGTTTGGCGCAGTTATTGGATGCGGAAATTGCGCTCACGCAAGGGGATGCGACACGGGCCTTAGCGGTGTTACAAAGCGACTCGCCCGCAACAAGCCGCGCTGAGAGATTTCTACGCGCCCAAGCCCAAACCCTTCAGGCGCAACCTGCGGGCATTGAGCAAACGGCGCAAGCCTTACGCGCTTGGGTGATTGAGCGCCCGCGCGATGCCAAAGGTTGGAGCCTGCTTGCGGCGGCTTATACCGCGCAAGGGCGCAATGTGGCGGCCGTTCGCGCTCAAGCGCAGGTCGATCTTTTGCAGCTCGATTACGCTGCCGCGTTGGCGCGGCTGCGGGCGGCGCAAGATTTGGTACGGAGTGGAAATTGGGGTCCCATGGGCCCTGACCACCTTGAGGCGGCGATTGTGGACACCCGCGCTCGCGAGGTCTTGCAGCTAACGCGCGAACAGGCGGTCGAGCGCTGAGTTGATGACGATGCCGAGCAGGGTATAAATCAGGGAGCCGATCAGCGCGGCGCTAAACCCCAAGACCGTAAATCCGTCCAACACCCCAGCGGCGGACCAAAACATGAGCGCGTTGATGACAAACAAAAACAAGCCCAGCGACAAAACGGTGACAGGAAAGGTAAGAACTACCAACACGGGGCGCAGCAGCGTGTTGAACATTCCCAAAACGAAAGCGGCTATGAGGGCGGAGCCAAAATTATTGACCTGCACCCCGCTGTACAGGTGCGCCACCGCGAGAAGGGCGACTGCAGAGAGCAGCCATTTCATTAAAAGCTTCATGCGTCCCAGCATAGCAGCGTTCGAGGGTTAACCCTAGAACGCTTGGTCTTGTTCTACTCTTGGCTTGGGCTTCTGCGTTGGCTCCACCAACCAGCTGCCAACACGCCAGCGACCGTGACGGCGTAAACCCCCAAACGCGCGGCCTGTTGCGCCGAATCCATCGTGCCCCGATCGTTACCAAAGTAATCGATGAGGAAGGGTTCGGAGACGATCATCTTGGCCGCAGTCGCGGCCAATACGGCAGCGCCGAGTTGAATGATGATCGGAAAACGTTCCACCAATTTAAGTACGACCGAGCTGCCAAAAACAACAATGGGAATACTAATTAACAGGCCGATGATGACCAGGTCAAAAGCCCCATGGGCTGCGCCTGCAACTCCAAGCACGTTGTCAACGCCCATCAAAGCGTCCGCAACCACAATCGTTTTCATGGCGCCCATAAAGGTAGTGGCGCCGGGGCCGTGGTCAGCCTCGCCACCTTGTTCTGCCAACAGTTGGTAGGCCACCCAAACCAACCCCAAACCGCCAACGAGCATGAGTCCGGGGATTTGCAATAACCAAACCACGCCGACCGTCATTGCCGAGCGCACTGCGATCGCGCCAACCGTTCCCCACAGGATGGCTTTTCGTTTCAGATTGTCGGGCAGATTGCGGGCCGCAAGGGCAATCACAATGGCGTTATCACCCGCGAGCACCAAGTCGATCATCACAATGGCCAGCAGCGCAGACCACCAGTCGTTTGAAAACAGTTCCATATGTCGAAATATCATTAAGCAAGAGGCCACTCCTCTTGAGCAGGCCGCAGTCTAAATAAGGCGCAGAAAGCCTTGAGCTTTGTAGGGCGTTGTTTATCAATGCCGAACCAATGGAAATCTCAGCGGGGCGGCTATGATCGCTGCTCTTCAAAAAGGTTTTCATGGCGGGCATTCACATTACCGATATCGAGTCGGCCATCAATTACTGGCGCGTTCAAAGCCCTTCCCCCGACGGCGTGGCGCTGCCTGCACCTACGCGGGCGCTGGCTGAGGTGTATGCGCTGCTGGTTTTTCACCGTGAAACCGAGGCCGATGAAAAGAGCATGCCAAAGAACGCACACGAAGCTTGGCTAGAGTGGTATTCCAGCACGCCCGATACCCCATGCATCGCGATTTGTTCAACTAGCCAAGGGGACGAAGAATGCAAAGGTTGTGGCCGCAGTTTTTGGGAAGTGCAGCATTGGCCCCAAATGAGCCCCGCAGAAAAACGCGGAACGTGGCGGCGCATTACCCTGGAGTTCAACGCCTGGCGTTTTAACAAATACGCAGAACGCGCCGCCGACGGACGGGTGGCGGTGGAGCACTGATGGCCACGCCACGTTGGAAACCCAGCGCCACGGTCGCCGCCATTATTGAGCGCGATGGACAATTCTTATTGTTAGAAGAACATACGCCCGAAGGCGTGCGTTTGAACAATCCAGCTGGGCATCTAGACCCTGGTGAATCTCCGGCCCAAGCTTGTGTGCGCGAGACATTAGAAGAAACGGCGTATGCGTTTATCCCGACGGCTTTGGTGGGTGTGTATTTGTCGCGCTTTGAACGCGCTGCCAGCGCTACCCACCCGCATGGCGAAGACATTACCTATTTGCGCTTTGCGTTTTGCGGCACCTTGGGCGAATGGGATGCCCATCGGCCTTTGGACCGTGGGATTATTCGCACCCTGTGGATGAGCCCGGATGAAGTACGTGCCAGCAAGCAGCGCCATCGTAGCGCAGCAGTGGTGCAGTGCATGGAAGATTATTTAGCGGGACGACGCTACCCCTTGGAGCTTTTGACAACCGACCCCAGCGTTTACAAGCCGCGCACCTAAAATCTGCCCATGAAACAACAGGGGCAAAAAAAACGGGTGGTCGTCGGTTTGAGCGGCGGGGTGGACTCTGCGGTGACTGCCTACTTGCTCAAACAACAAGGCCACGAAGTCATTGGCATCTTCATGAAAAATTGGGAAGACGATGACCGCTCCGCAGATGACACCGGGGCAGAGATCGATCCGGGTTACTGCACCTCCAATATCGATTTTGTGGATGCTGCTGCGGTCGCTGATGTGTTGGGCATTGAAATAGAGCACGTCAACTTTGCAACCGATTACAAAGACCGCGTTTTTGCAGAGTTCGTTCGTGAATACCAAGCCGGGCGTACGCCCAACCCCGATATTTTGTGTAACGCAGAAATTAAATTCAAAGCATTTTTAGACCACGCAATGCGCTTGGGCGCCGAAAAAATTGCTACTGGACACTACGCCCGCGTACGCCATAACGAGTCAACCGATCGCTTTGAGTTGTTGAAGGGGCTCGATGCGTCTAAAGACCAAAGTTATTTTTTACACCGATTAAACCAAGCGCAACTCACACACACCTGGTTTCCTGTGGGCGAGTTGCATAAGACTGAAGTGCGCCGCATTGCCGATGAGATTGGCTTGCCCAACGCGAAAAAGAAAGACTCTACGGGGATTTGTTTTATCGGCGAGCGGCCGTTTCGGGAATTCTTAAACCGCTATATCGCAATGGAGCCCGGCCCTATCAAAAACCCCAAGGGCCAAACGATCGGCGAGCATGTGGGCCTGTCTTTTTATACCCTGGGGCAGCGCCAAGGTTTAGGGATTGGCGGGTTGAAAGCCAAAGGGGCACAAAAGGGCGGCGGGGAACATACGCCGTGGTTTGTGGCCCGAAAAGACTTGCAAACCAATACCTTGTGGGTGGTACAGGGCCATGACCATCCGTGGTTGCTTTCACGCTCACTCAGCGCCCTTGATGCAAGTTGGGTTGCCGGAATATCTCCCCAAGCCAGCGCCACTCTGAGCGCCAAAACCCGCTACCGCCAGGAGGATGCGACCACCCAGTTGCACAACGAAAACGCAGCGGGATTCACTTTGAATTTCCCTGACCCGCAGTGGGCGGTCACGCCGGGGCAGTCGGCCGTTTTATACGATGGCGAGGTGTGTTTGGGCGGCGGCGTGATCGCGGCCGTGGTGCAACTTGAGGCGGCGCTGTAACTCCAACGTGGCCTGAGCAAGGGGTTCCGTGTGAGAATGGCTTGGCTTATTCCCACCAAGAACTAGGAGACTTTTTAATGTCCCAACGCGCCACCAAAATCGTTGCCACTTTGGGCCCCGCTTCCAGCGACCCTGCAATGTTAGAGGAAATGATCCGCGCGGGTGTCAACGTGGTTCGCTTGAACTTTAGCCACGGCTCAGCACAAGACCATATCGACCGCGCGACCTTGGTTCGCGAAGCCGCTAAGCGGGCGGGGTGTGAAGTGGCGATCATGGCCGACCTGCAGGGCCCCAAAATCCGCGTGGGAAAGTTTGCCGAAGGCAAGGTTTTCTTAGAGCACGGCCAAAAATTTATTCTGGACGCCGCCCGCGTGGAGTTGGGTGATATCAACGCCGTAGGCCTGGACTACAAGGCCCTGCCCAACGAAGTCAAGGCCGGTGACGTGTTGTTGCTCAACGATGGTTTGATTGTCATTACGGTGGACGCCGTCAAAGGCCAGCAAGTTCACACCACCGTCAAACTCGGCGGCGAGTTGTCCAACAACAAAGGCATTAATAAGCAAGGCGGCGGCCTCACTGCCCCCGCTTTAACGGCCAAAGACATGGACGACATCCGAACCGCGATGAGTTTTCAGGCCGATTACGTGGCGGTGAGTTTCCCCAAAAACGCGACCGATATGGAAATGGCTCGCCAACTTTGTAATGTGGCTGCGGCGCAGTACAACCACAAGCCCGGCTTGATTGCCAAAATTGAACGGGCCGAGGCGATCCCCAAACTTCTCGAAATTTTGTTGGCCAGTGACGGCATCATGGTGGCCCGTGGCGACTTGGCCGTTGAAGTCGGCAACGCGGCGGTTCCCGCGTTGCAAAAACGCATGATCAAACTCGCTCGCGAGTACGACAAGGTGGTTATCACGGCAACGCAGATGATGGAATCGATGATCACCAATCCGGTGCCCACCCGCGCCGAAGTGAGTGACGTAGCCAACGCCGTGCTCGATGGAACCGACGCCGTCATGCTCTCAGCTGAAACGGCGGCAGGCAAGTACCCGCTCGAGACGATCAAAGAGATGGCACAAATTTGCTTGGCTGCTGAAGAGGGAGACGACTCCAAGCTTGACGCAGACTTCATCGGTAAAACCTTCACGCGCATTGACCAAAGTATCGCCATGGGCGCCTTGTTTACCGCTTACCACTTGGGTGCCAAAGCGATTGTGGCGATGACCGACAGCGGCTCTACCGCTTTATGGATGAGCCGCCATTTGAGCCAAGTTCCGATTTACGCGCTGACCCCCAAGATGGAGACCCAACGCAAAATGACGCTGTACCGCAACGTGCGCCCGCTCTTGATGAGCACGAGCGCAGACCGCGACACCGCCCTACGCGACGCGGAGCAACACCTCAAGGACCGTGGCATTGTGCAAAAAGGCGATGTGTATGCGATTACCTGCGGCGAGCCCATGGGCGCACCCGGGGGCACCAATATGCTGAAAATTTGCCAGGTGGATTGATCCGGCTTGGTGGGTAAAATCGCGCCATCGGTAAAAAGTTACCAAGCGGTTACCAACTTCCCCGGAGATTAGAAAATGGCCCTCGTTTCAATGCGCGAGTTGCTGGATCACGCAGCAACAAACGGCTACGGCATCCCAGCCTTTAATGTCAACAACCTAGAGCAAGTGCAGGCCATCATGGAGGCGGCCCACGAAGTCGGTGCTCCGGTCATCATGCAAGCCAGCGCGGGCGCCCGCAAATACGCAGGCGAAGGCTTTTTAAAGCATTTGATCCAAGCCGCGGTGGAAAGCTATCCGCATATTCCCGTCGTAATGCACCAAGACCACGGCCAAAGCCCCGCAGTTTGCGAAGGCGCGATCAAGCTGGGCTTTAGCTCGGTGATGATGGACGGCAGCTTAGAGGCCGACGGCAAAACGATTGCCAGCTACGAATACAACATCGAAGTCACGCGCAAAGTGGTCGATATGGCCCACGCGCTCGGCGTCACGGTGGAGGGAGAGTTAGGTTGCTTGGGTTCTTTAGAAACCATGCAGGGCGACAAAGAAGACGGCCACGGAACCGACGCTGTCATGACCCGCGAGCAGTTGCTGACCGACCCGGAGCAGGCCGCAGACTTTGTCAAGCGCACCCAGTTGGATGCCTTGGCGATTGCCATCGGCACCAGCCACGGCGCTTACAAATTCACCCGTAAACCCACGGGCGATATTTTGGCGATTGACCGTATCAAAGAAATCAACCGCCGCTTGCCCAATACACATTTGGTGATGCACGGCTCTAGCAGCGTGCCGCAAGACCTGTTGGCAACCATCAATGCCTTTGGCGGCAAGATGAAACAAACCTATGGCGTGCCGGTTGAAGAAATTCAAAAAGCGATTAAATTTGGTGTGCGAAAAATCAACATCGATACCGACATTCGCATGGCTATGACGGCTGCAGTGCGCAAGTTTTTAATCGAAAACCCAGAAAAGTTTGATGCCCGTGAATGGCTCAAGCCCGCGCGCGAAGCTGCCAAACTGCTCTGCAAAACCCGCTATATCGAGTTTGGCTGCGAAGGCCAAGCTGCAAAAATCAAGGGCGATAGCTTGAGCGTGGTGGCAGCGCGTTACGGCCGTGGCGAATTGGCGCAAGCCGTTCTCTAGCTGTCTTCTCGTCGCCCTTAAAATTGGGGCTATGACCCCAACCAGCGCCCTCCACAC
>QYPA01000123.1 GCA_007279715.1 Comamonadaceae bacterium
ACCACCATTCCAGTGGCAGCCGGCGAACGGCTGACAACGAAATGGGAATTTGTTCGCGTGCTTGAAGAAGGCGCAGCTGCGATATTGCAGATGAATTTGGGCCGCGTGGGTGGTATTTTGGAAGGCAAAAAGATTGCATCCATGGCCGAGGCCTACCACGTACAAATTGCGCCCCACCTTTACTGCGGCCCGGTGGTTGGCGCAGCCAACATCCAACTGGCCACTTGTAGCCCCAACTTCTTGATTCAAGAAAGTATTTTGGACTGGAAAGGCTTTCATAGCCAAATTCTGAAAAAGCCCATCCAATGGGAAAACGGCTACATCATCCCGCCCACCGCGCCGGGTTTAGGTGTGGAGCTCAACGAAGAAGTCGCCTTGGCCAATCCCTATACCGGAACCGCTTTGCACTTGGACATGACGCACCACCCGATCTTGCCTTGAGTTAACTCTTCGGATTAAGGAACCAGGCGCACGAGCGCTTGGTCTTTGACAGAATCCAACAGCGCGGTACTCACAAGCGCTGGCGCAATCTCAGCCAATGGCAGCAACACAAAAGCACGTTGCCACATTCGTGGGTGCGGCACTGTCAAAGATGGGCTTTGAATGCTGGCATCCCCAAACAACAAAATATCTAAATCCAAGGTTCGCGGGGCATTGCGGTAAGGCCGCTCGCGTCCTGCGCCCAGCTCTATCGTTTGCAACTCGGCCAAGAGTTCAGGCGCACTTAAGTTGGTTTGGAGTTGAACAACCGCATTGACATAGTCTGGGCCGCTCGAATCAATAGGCGCACTGCGGTAGAGCGCCGACTGGGCCACTAGCCTCACACCCTCCAACGCGGCAATCGATGCCATCGCGCCAGCCAAGGCGGCCTGAGGATTTCCGAGGTTAGCCCCCAACCCCACTGTTGCAACAACAGGCGAACGCTCTAGCATGGCGCTTGAAGATCAAAGACCCGCGTCACTGCTGTCTGGAGCAGCAGAGCCGCTAGAGCCGCCTGTACGGCGACGACGGCGGCGTTTTTTAGGCGCTGCGTCTTCAGTCATCTCACCCCCCGGCGCAGCATCGGGCCGGTCCACTGGCGCAGGCGCACGCTGCATCTTGGGCGCGCGAGGCCGCTTTTGCGTTTCTTGGCGAACCTGGTCCACCAAGTCTTCACGGTACTGGTCGTCGCCCGTGCTGAACTCTTGCCACCAATCCGCCAAAGCTTCGTCCACCTCACCGATGTCAGCGCGCAGGCGCATGAAATCAAAGGCAGCGCGAAAGCGTTCCTGTTGGACCAAACCAAACGGTGCGCTACCAACCCGCTTCTCAAAACGCGGCTGCATCATCCAAATTTCGCGCATATCACCGGCAAGCTTTCCGCGACCCGAAACATCGCCAATGCGGGCATTGAAAACATCGTCAATCGCATCTTGCAGCGCAGGGTGCGAATGCTGGCGTTGCTCCAAACGGTCTGCCCAGCCGTCGCGCACATCGGCCCACAATACACATGCCAACAAAAAGCTAGGCGCCACCGGCTTGCCTTCACCCACCCGGCGGTCGGTGTCTTGCAAAGCAGAGGTGACAAACGGCGTTTCTGCCCGCTCAACCACGACGTCCAACAACGGATAAATTCCCCGCGACAAACCGAGTTTTTTGAGTTGGGCAATCGATGCCAAGGCGTGGCCGGTTTGCAGCAACTTCAGCATTTCGTCAAACAAACGACTTTGCGGAACATCAGCCAACAACTGCTGCGACTTCACCAAAGGCCCTGCCGTTTTGGAATCCAACTTAAAACTCAAGGGGTTCAACTTGGCAGCAAAACGCACCGCGCGAATAATCCGAACAGGGTCTTCGCGGTAGCGGGTTGCGGCATCTCCAATCATGCGCAGCGTTTTGTTTTTAGCATCTTTCAAACCACCGTGGTAGTCCACCACCAATTCGGTTTCAGGGTCGTAGTACATGGCGTTGATCGTGAAGTCGCGCCGTACCGCGTCTTCCTCTTGCGGGCCCCAGACGTTATCTCGCAGCACGCGCCCGGTGGAGTCCACCGCGTGTTTCATTCCCGCGAGCTCACTCTTACTGGTTTTTTCATTGCCACGCACCTGCTCAGCAGCGGCGTTGTCTAAGTAAGCCCGAAAGGTCGAGACTTCAATGACTTCATGCTCTCGCCCGCGGCCGTACACCACATGAACAATCCGAAACCGCCGGCCGATGATGAAGGCACGGCGAAACAGGTTCTTGACTTCTTCGGGAGTTGCATCTGTCGCTACGTCAAAATCTTTAGGCCGCAGCCCGAGCAACAAATCGCGCACCGCGCCGCCCACGATATAGGCCACAAAGCCAGCGTTTTGAAGCGTTCGAACCACGTTCATGGCCCGCTCGTCAACCAAAGTCACGTCAATTCCATGGACTTTCACCGGGACTTCAACCCGTTTGCCAAAGTCCGGTTTTCCTGCCGTTGCGGCAGGGGAACTGCTTTTTCCCAGCAGTTTGTGAATCAATTTTTTTATCATAGGTCCTTGTGGGGCCGGTGCCAACGCACCCAGCCCGGCCAAATATTGGCGCTTATCTAAACAGCTCGAGTATGCGCCATCCGCGGTCTTGGGCGATGGCACGCAAAGGGTCATCTGGATTGGTTGCTACGGGCACATTGGCCTTTTCCAGCAGAGGCAAATCGTTGATGGAATCCGAATAAAAAGTGCTGTGAACGCTGGCCCAATCCAAACCGCGTGCTGTGAGCCATTCTTCCACACGCGCCACCTTGCCTTCGCGAAAGGTCGGGATCCCGCGAACTTCACCGGTAAACCAACCCGTTCCCCCTTGGGAGGTGTCGCGCTCCAAGTCAACCGCCATCAGCTCGTCCGCACCCAAGGCCTTGGCAATGGGGGCGGTCACGAAGGCATTGGTCGCCGTGACCACAATCACCGTAGCGCCTTCCGCTTTATGTTGTTGCACCAACGCAAGCGCTTGGGGTTTGATTGCCGGCGCAATCACCTCGCGCATGTAATCGGCATGCGCTGCCAGCGACTTAGCCTCCCCTTGGCGAACCATGGCGCCGGTTGCGAAACGCGCGTATTCGTAAATATCTAGGGTACCGGCTTTGTATTGGGTATAAAAGGCATCGTTTTGGCGGGCGAATTCGACCGGATCGTTCCAGCCTAAGTCCGCGGTGAACTGGCCCCAAGTGTAGTCTGAATCAATGGGCAACAAGGTGTGGTCGAGGTCAAACAAAGCGAGCTTGGGCAAGGTCATGCAGTCTCCAGCATAGATTTAATCAAAGGAATCGTAATGGCGCGTTTGGTTTGCAAAGCGTAGCGGTCCAGCAAATCAAGCAGCTCCATCAAGCTGCCCAAATCGCGGCTAAAGCGCCGTAGCGTGAAGTCCATGACCTCATCACTCAAAAACAAACCCCGCGCATCCGCAGCTTGGCGCAGCACCGCGCGGGACTGTTCTTCGCTCAAGAGTTGCAGACCAAACACATGGCCCCAACCCAAGCGCGTTCGCAAATCATCCCGCAGCCTCAACTCCGTCGGGCTCCATTCGCCTGCGGCAATCACCGGGCGCTGCAAGGTTTGTGCGTGGACAAACCAGTTGAATGCGGTGTGCTGCTGCGAGGCGGTAAAGAGATGGACATCGTCTATCAATACAGCGGCCCACGTTTCATCAAACTCGGGGGGCGACATCACCGACGCATCCAACCAGCCCACCACCGCGCCCTGCTCTCGCAAGCCCTCCCGCGCCGCTTTCAATAAATGGCTTTTCCCGCTGCCGCTGGGGCCCCAAAAATAGGTGGGTACAGGCGAGCGCAAAGCCGAAGCGGCTTTGGAGCCCAACCAAAATTGCACGTGCTGCAAAGCTGCCGCATTCGGTCCCGCAAAAAAATTAGCAACCGAAGGTCCATGGGAAATACCGATGTCAAGCGCGATTTGCTGCATGCTGTTTGTTTGGCTATGGTTTTTAGCTTTGGTGTTTAGCCGTGGTACAAATCACTGGTCAAGTAACCCGAGCGCAATCGGCGTACGGCCACCAGCAACACGGCGCTCACTGGCAAGGCCACCAAGACGCCGACAAATCCAAAAATTTGACCAAACGCCAACAAGGCAAAAATAACAGCCAAGGGATGCAGGCCAATACGCTGGCCGACCAAGCGCGGCGTCAAGAAAAAACTCTCCACCAATTGGCCCAAACCAAAAACCACCGCCACCATCACCAGCGCGTAACTCGCGCCCACGTTGCTAGAAAACTCCAACAATCCCGCCAACAAGGCCAAGACCATGCCGAGTCCGAAACCTAAATACGGCACAAACACAGCCAACCCCGTAAACGCGCCAATCGGCAAGGCCAAGTCCAAACCAAACAGCGCAAGCCCTGCGCTGTAAAAAACCGCCAAAACGCCCATAACCATCAGCTGCCCGCGCAAATACTCACCCAATACATCATCCGCCTCGTGAAGAAAACTATGCGCAGCACCCCGCAGGCGCGGAGGAATCAAAGCGCTCAAACTCTCCATAAAGCGATCCCAGTCCATCAACAAATAAAACAAGGCCACAGGAATCAGCACCAAATTACCGATCAAGGCCAGCGCCACGCTGCCGCCGAGCTTGACCGAAGCCATCACCGATCCAAACGTATCTTCAAAATTAGCGTTGAGGTACGTCATCAAAAACGATTTGATGCTGGCAAGGTCCAAGCTCAGGTGGATACCCAATTTAAGCAAGGCCGGCTGGAGTGTGCCGTTCATGCGGTCTAGCAAAGAAGGCAGCTGATCGCGCATCAAAGGCAGCTCTTTAATCAAAATCGGCACCATCAAAAGGAGCAGTCCGAGGGCTAAAAGCAAAAACAACAATTCCACCAAAAGAACCGCCAGCACCCGGGGGATGCGCCCGCGCCACAAAGCGTCAACCCAATCCACCACAGGCGTCAAGGCATAGGCCAGCACGCAGGCCACCACAAAAGGCGCTAAAACTGGGGCCAAAAACCACAGCGCAGCAGCAAAAACGCTGGCAATAGCCAACCAAGTGGCGACAATTTTGGGAGACAAGGTCATACGCACCTTAAAGTGGGTCAGGGCGAACCCTTAAAATCAAGCCTAAATTCTATCGGGCTACGCCAAAACAGCCCTAACCCCATTACACCCCATGATCCCATCTGCCAAACCCTCCCCCAGCCCCTTGTCCTATAAAGACGCCGGCGTTGACATTGACGCCGGAGACGCGCTGATTGAACGCATCAAACCCTTGGCCAAGAAAACCATGCGTGAAGGTGTGTTAGCTGGTATTGGCGGTTTTGGGGCCTTGTTTGAAGTGCCTAAGCGCTACAAAGAACCCGTCTTGGTCAGCGGTACCGACGGCGTGGGCACCAAGCTCAAGCTGGCTTTTGAGTGGAATATGCACGACACCGTGGGCATTGATTTGGTGGCCATGAGCGTGAATGACGTTTTGGTTCAAGGCGCCGAGCCGCTGTTCTTTTTAGATTACTTTGCCTGTGGCAAGCTCGATATTGACACCGCAGCCGCAGTGATTGGCGGTATCGCTAAAGGCTGCGAACTTTCGGGCTGCGCCTTGATTGGTGGCGAAACGGCAGAAATGCCAGGCATGTACCCCGCCGGCGAGTACGACCTGGCTGGTTTTGCGGTGGGCGCGGTTGAAAAATCTAAAATTCTGACAGGCCAAAACGTCAAGCCAGGCGATGTGGTTCTGGGCTTAGCGTCGCACGGCGTGCACTCCAACGGTTTTAGTTTGGTGCGCAAGTGCATTGAACGGGCAGAAGGAAATTTACCCGCAACACTCGACGGCAAACCCTTTAAGCAAGCCATCATGGAGCCCACCCGTTTGTACGTGAAAAACGTATTGGCTGCGCTGGCACAACACCCTATCAAAGCCTTAGCGCACATCACTGGCGGCGGCTTATTAGAAAACATCCCCCGCGTTCTTCCAGAGGGTTACGCCGCACACCTTCAAAAAGGCAGCTGGCCCCAAACCGAGTTGTTTGCCTGGCTCCAAGCCACTGCGGGGATTGACGATATCGAAATGAACCGCACCTTTAACAACGGTATCGGCATGGTCGTTGTGATCGCAGCCAATGACGCTAACGCTTGTGCAGCCACCCTTCGCGCCAGCGGCGAACAAGTTTTTGAGATTGGCGTGATTGCAGAGCGCGGGAATGACGCCGCAGTAACGGTCGGTTAATTCGACTCGGTCCGCCGACCCAACTCGTTGCGCAGCATCTCCACTTGCCGCGCAATCGCATCGACATCCACCACGTCCTGAACGTGCGCGAGATAGTGTTCTAAGTCGGCCAACGCTTGGCTGTGGTTGCCTAACGCCGCGTGGGCCAAGCCCCGGTCGCGGTATTCAGTCCAAGCCTCGGGCATCAAAACAATCAATCGCTCTTGCACCTCAAGCCAATGCGTCCATTGCTTTTGGCTTTTGAAAATCTCTTTGAGGTTACGCAGCAT
>QYPA01000164.1 GCA_007279715.1 Comamonadaceae bacterium
AACGAGGGGACTTTAAAGTTAGGTGGACAAGATGCAAGCGGGATCTCTGAAGCTCAACGGCATGCACTTCGCCAAAAGGTGCAGCTTGTTTTTCAAAATCCCTATGGATCTCTCAATCCACGCAAACGCATTGGTGAGATCTTGGAAGCTCCGTTAGAAATTAACCGCAGTTTCAATGCATCCCAACGGCAAGACCAAGCACGCTCGATGTTGCTAAAAGTCGGGTTGCGCCCTGAGCATTACGACCGATACCCTCATATGTTTTCGGGCGGGCAACGCCAGCGCATTGCAATTGCTCGGGCTTTGATGCTGAACCCGGCCTTGGTCGTTGCCGATGAGCCAGTCTCCGCTTTGGATGTCTCGATTCAAGCGCAAGTCCTTAATCTGTTATCTGATTTACAGCAGGATTTGGGGCTGGCGTATTTGTTTATCTCTCATGATTTGGGCGTAGTCCGACACATTGCCCACGATTTGATGGTGATGTATTTAGGTCACGTGGTAGAGCAAGGGGATAAAAAAACGATCTTCGAGCATCCTTTGCATCCTTATACCCAAGCACTTTTAGATGCAACTCCAAGCGTTCGCTTTGGGGCTACAAAAAAGCGCAACCTACTCATTGGTGAGTTGCCTTCACCCCTTAACCCCCCCCCAGGGTGCGTCTTTTCGACCCGCTGTCCTCATGTTAAACCCCGTTGCCAAACAGAGCGTCCTGTGCTCAAAATGGTACAACTGCGGTGGGTGGCATGCCATGAGGCTGAAAATATCGATCGCGTTACCTAACCCGCTGCATTTGCAGCTTTCAACCCCGAAGGAGTCAGTCTGATGTCTTTTAGTCTTTCTAAAACCATGAAGAAGCGCCGTCACAAGCTTGCACTTGTATGTGCGCTGGCATTGCCAGTTGCTTTTGCACTCACCCCAGTCGCTGCTAAAACTTTGGTCTATTGCTCTGAGGGTAGTCCAGAGAATTTTTACCCCGGTGTAAACACCACAGGAACATCCTTTGATGTCTCTGAACAAATTTACGACAATATCGTAGGCTTTGAGCACGGTGGAACCAATATTCGCCCCAGCTTGGCTGAGAAATGGACTATTTCAAAAGACGCATTGGAATACACCTTCAATCTGCGCAAAGGGGTGAAGTGGCAGACAACCAAAAACTTCAAGCCCACCCGAGATTTCAATGCTGATGACGTGATGTTCATGATCGAACGCCAGTGGAAAGAGGCGCACCCTTATTTCAAAGTCACCAGTGCAAACCACGCCTATTTTGGCGACATGGGCATGCCAAAACTTTTGAAGTCAGTTGAAAAATTAGATGACTACACCGTTAAATTCACATTGAATCGCCCCGAAGCACCTTTCTTGGCTGATTTGGCGATGCAATGGGCTGGCGTTCAATCGAAAGAGTACGCTGATGCTATGTTGAAGGCTGGTACGCCAGAAAAAATTGACCAAGAACCCGTAGGAACTGGTCCGTTCGCTGTAGTTCAATACCAAAAAGACGCGATTATTCGATTCAAGGCGCACCCTGACTACTGGGCAGGCAAAGCCAAAATCGAAGACCTGATTTTTTCAATCACCCCTGATGCTGCTGTTCGCTGGGCGAAAGTGCAAAAAGGGGAGTGTCATGTTATGCCCTATCCAACGCCAGCCGATTTGGACGCTATGCGAAAAGATCCTAACGTGAAAGTGTTGGAGCAAGCAGGTTTGAATGTGGGCTACTTGGCTTACAACACGACCAAAAAACCATTTGATGACGTGCGCGTGCGCAAGGCCATCAATATGGCAATAGACAAAAAATCGATTATTTCTGCTGTTTACTTAACAACAGGTGTTGCTGCGATTAACCCTATACCGCCCAATATGTGGTCATACAACAAGGCCATTAAGGATGATGCGTTTAACCCTGCAGAAGCTAAAAAATTACTAGCTGCTGCAGGTTACCCCAACGGGTTTACCACCGATCTATGGGCTATGCCTGTTCAACGTCCTTACAACCCCAACGCCAAACGGATTGCGGAATTGATGCAAGCGGACTTGGCTAAAGTTGGCGTAACGGCTGAAATAAAGAGTTTTGAGTGGGGAGAGTACCGCAAGCGGATGCAAAACGGTGAACACCAAATGGGCATGCTGGGTTGGACGGGAGACAACGGAGATCCTGATAACTTCTTAGATACCCTATTGGGTTGTGACTCTGCCAAGAACAATGGATCCAACGTCGCTAAGTTTTGCTATAAGCCTTATGAAGACTTAGTAACAAAAGCGAAAACGGTCACCAGCGTGGCTGAGCGCACTAAGCTGTACGAAGAAGCGCAAGTGATTTTTAAGGAGCAAGCACCTTGGTTCACGATTGCGCATGCGGTTCAGTTAAAGCCTGTTCGCAATGAAGTCATTGGCTTTAAGTTGAGCCCCTTTGGACGCCACACTTTTTATGGCGTTGACATGAAATAAAAACGCAACCCTTCAGAGGTTGAAGACGTTTAAAAGCCTCCCTGAGATTGATCTTAGGGAGGCTTTTTATTGGAGGATTTTGACTAGTTAACGTCCTGCTGGACCCCGGTTCCCACCGGGACCACCGCGACCTCGGCCGCCACCTCCGCCACCGCTGCGTGGCCCTTGACCGCCTCCAAATCCACCGCCGCCTCCGTAGCCACCACCACCGCCGCCAGAGTTGCGGTTGCCTTGGTAACCACCACCACCGCGTCGTCCGCCGCGTTCAGCCATCATGTCTACGCTGGTACGCATCGGATCCGGTTGACCGCCAGGTGCACGGGGAGTGCGTGGCTCGCTGGGAAAGTTTGTCATATTGGGGTTGCCACCGTGGCGACCGCGTCCTTGCGGGGGGCGGCTGTCATGGTTGCGTGGGGGTTGGTCTTCGTGCAGTCCTGGGCCGTCATGATCCATCGGGAAGCCTGCATCGCGGTTAGGGTTGGCTTGGCGCGGGCCGCGTGGGCCATTGGGATTGCGCCCACCACCGCCACCACCACCGGAGCGAGGGCCTTGGCCGCCGCGTCCACCAGCATGGCCTTGCCCGCCTGCATTCGGTCCTTTGCTTTCACGAACGCGTTGAAGCATTTCTGTGCGTGCATTTCTGGCCGCGGCTTGCATCACATCGCGGCTTGGCGGTTTGCCCGCGCCGCCCCAAATGGTTTGGCGGCCCATCGCAATGGGTTCGGCTTTTTCGCCTGGCTCTGGTTCAAAACCAGGGACTACTTTGACTTCAATGTTTTGTTTGGTGAAGCGCTCAATGTCTTGCATAAAGCCTTCTTCATCCATACACACCAAATTAACGGCAGCGCCATCGGCGCCGGCACGACCGGTGCGGCCAATGCGGTGCACATAGTCTTCGCTGACATTAGGAATGTCGTAATTCACAACATGAGGTAGGTCATCAATATCAATACCGCGGGCGGCAATATCAGTGGCAACCAAGGCGCGTACGTCACCGCTTTTGAAACCTGCCAAGGCTTGGGTGCGGGCAGCTTGGCTTTTGTTGCCATGCAGTGCCATGGCAGAGATGCCATTCTTTTCTAAAAATTCTGCAACGTTGTTGGCACCAAACTTAGTTCGGGTGAAGACCAGAACCTGGCTCCAGTTTTGTTCATTGATGATGTGGGCCAGCAAGGCTTTTTTCTTGCCCCGGCCCACTGGGTGAATCACTTGGGTGATGCGCTGAACTGTGGTGTTGCGCGGCGTGACTTGAACACTCTGTGGGTTCTTCAGAAGGCCGTTGGCTAGGTCACGAATTTCATCGCTAAAGGTCGCAGAGAACAATAAACTTTGTTTGTCTCTAGGAACTAAGGCGAGAACTTTTTTAACATCATGGACAAAACCCATGTCCAACATACGGTCTGCTTCGTCTAAAACTAGCACTTGAACTTGGCCTAAATCGAGCATGCCTTGTTGTTGTAAATCCAACAGCCGTCCGGGGGTGGCCACCAAAATGTCCACACCTTTTTTGAGTTTGGAGATTTGAGGGTTCATGCCCACACCGCCAAAAATCACGGTGCTGTTGAGTTCGAGATATTTTCCGTACGTACGGATCGATTCTTCTACCTGGGCAGCAAGTTCGCGGGTGGGGGTCAAGATTAGAGCGCGAATGCCAACGCCGCCGAATTTATTTTTTGCTTTTTCTGTAATGCTCAGTCGGTGCAGAAGCGGGAGGGTAAAAGCAGCGGTTTTACCCGTACCCGTTTGGGCCCCGCCCAGCAAGTCGTGGCCTGCAAGGACCAGAGGAATAGCTTGTGCTTGAATGGCAGTTGGGGTTTCATAGCCCTGTTCAAGCACGGCTTTGAGAATGGCGGGAGCCAAAAGGAGTTCTTCGAATTTCATATAGGAGCACCCAAGTTGGAGTGCATACATACCAGCCATTCCGAGTGTGGTTACACCCAGTCAGTCAAAGGCAGGTAGATTAAAAATGGGAGTGGCCGAAAGACCATTTTCCCCAGCATGGTGCTGGCGGCGCGGGTAACTGAAGCTCCGTGCCGATGGGCTATTGTCGCAGATTGTGGTGCCGACTGTCCACACCTCTTATCCGGGGCAGGCCAGTGCGTCGATAATACGGTCTTTATTCCTTTCGATGGTTCCCTACTTCAATGGCTCAATACGTTTTCTCCATGAACCGCGTCGGCAAGATCGTGCCGCCAAAGCGTCACATTCTCAAAGACATTTCGCTGAGTTTTTTCCCTGGTGCCAAAATTGGTGTTTTGGGAACCAACGGCTCCGGAAAGTCCACCTTGCTCAAAATCATGGCGGGCTTGGACACGGAAATTGAAGGTGAAGCCCTTCCAATGGCAGGCCTACAAATTGGATACCTGCCCCAAGAACCCCAGCTTGACCCAACCCAAACCGTGCGTGAAAGCGTTGAAGCGGGTATGGGGAAAGTCTATAGCGCCAAAGCACGTTTGGAAGAGGTCTACACGGCGTATGGCGATGAAAACGCTGACTTTGATGCCTTGGCGGCTGAACAGGCTGAGTTAGAAGCCATCATCGCAACGGCAGGCACTGACTCTGAACACCAACTAGAAATTGCGGCTGATGCTTTGCGTTTGCCCCCATGGGACGCCAATATCGGGGTGTTATCGGGCGGTGAAAAACGCCGGGTGGCTCTGTGCCGATTGTTGTTGTCTAAACCAGACATGTTGCTGCTTGACGAGCCGACCAATCACTTGGATGCAGAGTCGGTCGATTGGTTAGAACAATTTTTACAGCGTTACCCTGGAACCGTGGTGGCCATCACCCATGACCGGTATTTTCTAGACAATGCCGCCGAGTGGATTTTGGAACTTGATCGGGGGTCGGGTATTCCTTATAAAGGGAACTACAGCGACTGGCTCAGCCAAAAGCAAGCCCGATTGGAATCTGAACAAAAAGGCGAAGAAGCCCGTGCCAAAGCCTTGAAGAAAGAGTTGGAATGGTCACGGCAAAACCCCAAAGCACGCCAAGCTAAGAGCAAAGCGCGTCTGGCCCGTTTTGAGGAATTGAGCGATTTTGAATACCAAAAACGCAACGAAACCAATGAGATCTTTATACCTGTGGCCGACCGCTTGGGCCAAGAGGTGATTGAGTTTGTCAATGTCACCAAGTCCTTCGGTGACCGGGTGTTGATTGATGACTTGAGTTTCAAAGTCCCACCGGGTGCCATTGTCGGAATTATTGGCCCCAACGGCGCTGGTAAGTCAACGCTGTTCAAGATGATTGCGGGTCGCGAAAAACCGGATTCGGGTGAAGTCAAGATTGGTCAAACCGTAAAAATGGCCTTTGTCGATCAGAACCGCGACGATTTAGCCAATGACAAAACCGTATGGGAAGACGTCTCCGGCGGTTTGGATATTCTTAACGTGGGCAAGTTCCAAATGGCAAGCCGCGCTTACTGCGGGCGCTTTAACTTTAACGGCGCAGACCAGCAAAAACGCGTGGGAACGCTGTCGGGTGGTGAGCGGGGGCGTTTGCATTTGGCCAAGACATTGATTGCTGGCGGGAACGTGTTGATGCTTGATGAGCCGTCTAACGACTTGGATGTGGAAACTCTGCGGGCTTTAGAAGATGCGCTGTTGGAGTTTGCTGGCACTTTGATGGTGATTAGCCATGACCGCTGGTTCCTTGACCGTATTGCCACCCATATCTTGGCCTGTGAAGGTGACAGCCATTGGGTATTCTTTGATGGTAACTACCAAGAATACGAATCCGATAAGAAGAAGCGTTTAGGTGAAGAGGGTGCCAAACCGAAGCGTATGCGCTACAAAGCATTAAAGTAAATTTATTGCATTCTGAAAAAGCCCAGCCCAATCATTCGGCTGGGTTTTTTATGTAGACTTGCGTTTGTTGACCAGCGCAATTCCAACGCCCACCATCGCCAGAGCGCCAATTAAAGACAAAGTGACGGCTTCATTGAGCCACAGAGCGCCAAAAATCAACGCAAACACCGGAGTCAGAAAAACAAATGTTCCGATTTTGGTTGCTGGGTAACGTGCGAGCAACCACATCCAAGCGAGATAACTGGCAAAAGCACCAGCACTGGTTTGTATCAAAATGGAGGTAAGCGCAAACGCACTGAAATTCCACTGCCAGACTTCATTGGAGAAATAAGAGATGAGAAGCAGGGCAACCGCACTCACGCCGACTTGATAAAAGAGCATTTTCTCAGCGCTGGCCTTTGCCATCACAGTCGTTCGAATCACTATGGTGGTCATTGCCCAGAAAAAACCACCCCCAACGCCAAGCAGGTCACCCCAATGTTGAAGCGGCGTGAGATCTTGTAAAAAACCCTCGCGCAAGGTGAATGCGACCGCACCAAAGGCGAAGACTAAACCGAGCCACTGCAAGGTGCTTAAGCGTTCAGACTTCAGTGCCCATGGCAATATTAATGCAACCCACAGTGGCGCGGTGTAAACAAACACTGTGATTCGCGATGCCGCGCTGTATTGCATGCCTGAGAACACACAGAAAAATTCCAACGCAAAAAAGACGCCTGTTAAAAGTCCAGGCAGCAAGGTTCCATCGCGCTGCCATAAAGGAATCTTGCGCCAGAGGCACCAAAGCCATAAAAAGACGGTCGCGCCTGTGAATCGCAGTCCCGCTTGAAAGGTGGGCGGAATTTCAGCTAACGTTGCTTTGACTAAGACTTGCTGGAATCCCCAAACAGCACAGCATGCAAGCAGTAAAGAAATAGCGATCGCGTCAAGATGGTCTTTACGTTGAATCGTGGCTGTCATTTAAGGATTGGAGTGGATGGTGTTGGTGTAAAACTGACCGCCATGGTAGAGCAGAGGATTCGCCGCTTGCAGGTGATTGCAGCGTTCTACCTCACCGACAAAAATAACGTGATCGCCTTCTTCATGGCGGCTGCGGTTAAAGCACTCAAAAATGGCTACGGCACCTTCAATCAAAGGGACTCCGTGGTGACCAGCGCTCCAGGCCACGCCCTCAAAGCGATCAATGTTTTTGGTGGCGAATTGATTGGCGAGATGCGTTTGTTCTGCACTAAGAACATTGATGGCGTAATAGGAGCATGCTCGAAGCACTGACATGGAAGAGGACTTCAGTGCCAAGCTCCACAGGACAATGGGGGGAGCCAAAGATACGGAATTAAAAGAGCTCACCGTGAGTCCGACCCAACCCCCATCCGGGTTACAGGCGGTCACTACCGTCACACCGGTCGCAAATTGCCCGAGCGCATGACGAAACTCGCTTTGGGTGAAGGTCGGAGGCTGGGCTTGAGTCGGTGCGAGTTCGCCGTGCTTTGGGGCTTGGTTCAAATCAATGGCCTAGTATTTTGGACAAGAAGTCTCGGCTTCGTTCACTCTGTGGATTGTTGAAAAAGTCGTGCGGGTTGTTTTGCTCGATGATTTGACCTTCGTCCATAAAGATCACTCGATCTGCAACGGCTTTGGCAAAACCCATTTCGTGGGTCACGCAGATCATGGTGATGCCTTGGTTTGCCATCTCGATCATGACGTCCAAAACCTCCTTGATCATTTCCGGGTCTAAGGCGGAGGTGGGTTCATCAAACAGCATGATTTTAGGCTTAAGGCATAAAGCCCTAGCAATCGCAACCCTTTGCTGTTGGCCGCCAGAGAGTTGCAAGGGGTATTTAGAGGCCTGCTCTGCAATACGCACACGCTGCAGTTGTTCCATTGCCTTTTCTTCAGCCTCTTTTTTCGGCATTTTTCCAACCCACATGGGCGAGAGCGTGAGATTTTCTAAAACCGTGAGGTGAGGGAAAAGGTTGAATTGTTGGAAAACCATACCTACTTTTTTGCGAACATCATCAATCGCTTTAACGTCGTCAGTGAGTTCGACGCCATCCACTGTGAGGTGCCCTTCTTGGTGTTCTTCAAGCCGGTTGATGCAGCGAATGAGCGTGGATTTTCCGGAGCCCGAGGGACCGCAAATCACGATGCGTTCGCCTTGTTTAACGTCAAGATCAATATCGCGCAACACATGAAAGTTGTTGCCGTACCATTTGTTAACTTTGTTGAATGTAATGATGGATTCAGACATAAAAAATTCCTAGCGAAATGATGTTTGCTTAATTAACGCAAACGGCTTTTATTGACTTGTTTCTCAATCCACATGCTGTAGCGCGACATGGAGAAGCAAAAGATAAAGTAAATGACGGCAATAAAAAGATAGCACTCAATTTTGAATGGCCTCCAGTCGGAATCCCCATTCAGTGCCAGGCTCATTGCACCTGTGAGTTCGTACAAACTCACAATGGTGACCAACGAGGTATCTTTAAAAGTAGAAATAAAGTTGTTCATGATGCCAGGAACCACGGCGGCTAAGGCTTGGGGCAATACGATCAGGCGCTGGGTTTGCCAGTAGGACAATCCTAAGGTGGCTGCCGCTTCAACTTGTCC
>QYPA01000058.1 GCA_007279715.1 Comamonadaceae bacterium
CGCGCCTGTACCTCTTTCATTCGCTTTTCTAGCTCAGGTAACTTTCCATATTGCAACTCAGCCACTTTGTTGAAATCCCCTTTACGGGTGAGTTCTTCAATTTGAAACTTCAGCTTTTCAATCTCTTCACGAACTTGGCTGCTGCCCAAGGCACTGGCCTTTTCTGCTTTCCAAATTTCGTCTAGATCTGCAATCTCTTTTTGTAAGCGGGCGATCTCTTCGTTGATGAGTTCAAATCGCTTTTGAGATGCTTCGTCCTTTTCTTTTTTGACGGCTTCGCGCTCAATTTGAAGTTGGATAAAGCGCCGGTCAAGCTTGTCCATGACTTCGGGCTTGGAGTCCATCTCGATTTTGACTTTAGACGCAGCCTCGTCAATCAAGTCGATGGCTTTGTCAGGCAAAAATCGGTCGGTGATATAGCGATGGCTCAACTCTGCCGCAGCGACGATGGCAGGATCGGTGATATCTACATTGTGGTGCTTCTCGTAGCGCTCTTTGAGACCACGCAAGATGGCAATCGTCGCTTCCACACTGGGCTCTCCCACCAGTATTTTCTGAAATCTTCTTTCAAGAGCCGCATCTTTTTCAATGTACTTTCGGTATTCATCCAACGTAGTCGCGCCGACGCAATGCAACTCTCCGCGGGCCAGGGCAGGTTTGAGCATATTGCCTGCATCCATGGCTCCCTCGGCCTTACCAGCCCCAACCATCGTGTGCAACTCATCAATAAAGACAATGGTTTGACCTTCGTCTTTTGCCAAATCTTTGAGAACATTTTTAAGGCGTTCTTCAAACTCTCCGCGGAACTTGGCACCCGCTAAGAGGGATGCCATGTCCAATGACAAAACACGCTTTCCTTTGAGGGAATCAGGGACTTCGCCTGAAACGATACGCTGCGCCAAACCTTCAACAATCGCGGTTTTTCCAACACCGGGTTCGCCAATCAGAACCGGGTTGTTTTTAGTTCGACGCTGCAACACTTGAATCGCCCGGCGGATTTCATCGTCACGGCCAATCACTGGATCGAGCTTGCCAGCGCGGGCCCTCTCCGTCAGATCAACACAGTATTTTTTGAGCGATTCACGCTGATCTTCGGCATCAGCGCTATCGACGCTTTGCCCGCCGCGCACGGCTTCAATCGCCGCCTCCATGCTTTTTCTTCCAACGCCTTGGGCTTGTGCTTGTATAGAAAAATCAGATTTACTGTCAGCCAGCGCAAGAAAAAACAATTCACTTGCAACAAATTGATCGCCCCGTTTGATGGATTCTTTTTCCGACGCTTGCAGCAAACTCACCATATCGCGCCCCACTTGAACCTGTTCATGGCCTTGGACTTGAGGTAACTTCTTGATAGCGGCTTCCGCAGCGACGAGTAAACCCTGCACATTAACGCCAGCGCGCTGAAGCAAGGCCTTAGGCCCGCCGTCTTGGCGCAACATGGCCACGACCACGTGGGGCGGTTCAATGAACGCGTGGTCTTGCCCGATAGCCAACGTTTGAGCGTCCGATAAAGCCTCTTGAAACTTGCTGGTAAGTTTGTCTACGCGCATCTTGATCTCCTAATTCAGCCGCAGTTGGGGCTGTACACAGACATTTTCAAGGCCAATCGCAAAACGAACCTTGTCCCACATCAAGGGAAAAGCTCACCCCGTCCAGTTATTGCGCGTTGCTTGCGACAATTCCCCAGCGGGCCAAAGCTACGTCATCGGTCACCCGTGCGTCTACCCAGTGTGCGCCATCTGGGGTTTGCTCTTTCTTCCAAAAAGGAGCTTGGGTTTTTAAATAGTCCATCAAAAACTCGCAGGCCTTAAAGCTTTCACCCCGGTGCGCAGATGCCACCAACACCAAGACCACTGGATCTTGGGGAAGCAATACGCCAATGCGGTGCACCACACGTGCGCCCAAAATATCAAACCGCCTATGGGCTTCATCGATCATGGCCTCAATCGATTTTTCGGTCATTCCGGGGTAATGCTCGAGCTCTAAAGATTGCACGCTATTGGCATGCAAATCATCGTGAATGTTTCGGTCCCGCACGGTCCCCAAAAAACTGCAGACCGCGCCAACGCGCGAGTCTTTGGCTTGTACAAGGTCAATTTCTTGTTCAATGTCGAATGTTTCACTCTGAATTCGAACCCGTGCCATTTGTCTTAACCGCCTGTCACAGGAGGGAAAAAAGCCACTTCACACCCATCGAACAACACGCTACTTTCTTCAGCCATGTTTTGATTCAAAGCCATTCTGACGACCTTGCCACGATGCAAAGCCTCTGAGGGCAGGCCTTCTCTTTGGGCTAAAGAATCACGCAACTGCGCAAGCGTGTGCGCCGACGTTTCGATAGTTTCAGACGCGCAACCCATGGCTTCACGGATCGAAGCGAAATATTTAAGGTGAACACGCATCACTAAACCTTATCCCAATAGATCATTGAACGCCACAAACCCGACCTGATCGCCTAGTCGAATAGACTGGCCTGCTGGATTGTCAACCAAACCATCGCCCCAAACGACCGAACTCAAAACACCGGAGCTTTGATTAGGGAAAAGATCTAAACCACCCTTTGCGTTCCTGCGCACACGTAAAAATTCTTGCCGTTTATCGGGTCGGAGCCAGTCAAAGTCTGCCCGCATCAAAGTCACTGGAAGGGCGGATTGATTCACGCCCTGTAATCGCTGCAAGAAGGGGCGAACTAACACAAGAAACGTGACAAAACTTGATACCGGGTTGCCCGGTAAACCAATGAAATGGCATGCACCAATGCGGCCATGCGCAAACGGCTTGCCTGGTTTGATGGCAATTTGCCAAAGGTCCAAGCTGCCTAAACTTTGAACGGCCGGTTTTACGTGGTC
This sequence comes from Comamonadaceae bacterium, assembly GCA_007279715.1. Taxonomy (GTDB): domain Bacteria; phylum Pseudomonadota; class Gammaproteobacteria; order Burkholderiales; family Burkholderiaceae_C; genus Allorhodoferax. The sequence goes on from QYPA01000058.1 coordinate 2,850, forward strand.
TTCTTCCCCGACGGAGACACCGCCACTGGTCAAAACAAGGTCGTTGCTCTCCGACGCGAGTCGAAGTGCCGCAATAGTCGCCTCTCTTTGATCTGGAATGATTCCAAAGTCAGTGACATCACATCCCAAGCGCCGAAGCAGACTGTTTAAAAAGAAACGGTTGGAGTTGTAAATGGCCCCCGCCGGCATCGCTTGGGGTTCTACATCCCCTGGCATCACCAACTCATCGCCTGTAGAAAACAAAGCGACGCGGGGCTTGCGAACGACAGACAACTTTGCTAAACCAATACTTGCCGCCATCCCTAATTCTGCGGGACCCAAGCGTTGCCCTGCTGCCAAAACAATCTCGCCCTTGGTAACGTCTTCGCCTGAGCGGCGAATCCATTGCCCGATGGAAGGTAGTTGGTTGACTTGAATACGCAGTTCGGTGTCTTGCGGATTGGCAGCAGGCAGTTCGACACAGTCTTCTTGCATAACGACGGCATCTGCACCAAAGGGGATCGGTGCGCCGGTAAAAATTCGGGCAGCGGTCCCTGCAAGCAGTTCTTTCGGATTCGTTCCTGCTGGAATTCTTTGTGATACGGGCAAAATTCCGTTGCAAGCACCCACATCAGCCAACCGAACGGCATACCCATCCATCGAAGAATTGTCCTGCGGTGGGACCTGTAATTCTGAGCTAACGGCCTGCGCCAATACCCGTCCATCCGCCTGCATGGTAGAAACCCACGCGGCTTCAAGTCGCGTCCCCTCAAGGCTTGCAAGAAGCTGCGCTAATGCCGTCTCCAAAGGCAAGAGGGGTTTACGCATACAACATCAGTACCCGCATTCTTCGGCGATGAATGCCTTCACCGCAGTGACATCGGATGACATGAGCTTGACTTTTTTAGGCAAGGCCTCAATCCCTATAAATTTTTCTGGGCGATCAGGCTCTAAGCCTAAAGCCTCCACTAGCGTTGCGGCAAATTTAATTGGCAAGGCAGTTTCTAAAACCACCATGGGAACGCCTGGCGTACGGTGCGCCAACGCAACCTTTAATCCGTCAGCGGTATGGGTATCGACCATCACGCCGTAACGTTTCCAAGTATCACGGATGGTTTGTAGCCGATCTTGGTGAGTACTCTTGCCACTTGCAAATCCATAGCGCGACGAAGCTTCTGGAAAGTGTGAATCCGCACTCAAATCAAACCGCCCTTTTTGAGACACTTGCGTTCCAAACAAATCCGCCGTTTTGCTTCCATCGCGACCGATCAGATCAAAAATGAAACGTTCAAAATTACTGGCCTTAGAAATATCCATGGAAGGGCTTGATGTTTCATGCGTATCCGATGATCCCCGGACCCGGTAAATTCCTGTGCGAAAAAATTCATCGAGCACGTCATTTTCATTGGTCGCAACGACCAGCTTATCAATGGGCAGGCCCATCATCCGGGCTACATGGCCGGCGCAAACGTTGCCAAAATTTCCACTCGGAACAGTGAAACTCACCCGTTGCGCATTGCTCGTCGTTGCTTGCAAATAGCCAGCAAAGTAATACACCACCTGTGCCATCAAACGCGCCCAGTTGATCGAATTGACAGTGCCAATTTTGTATTTACGCTTGAAATCCAAATCGTTAGACACCGCTTTAACCAAGTCTTGGCAGTCATCAAAGACCCCATCCACCGCCAAGTTGTAAATATTGGCATCCATCAGGCTGAACATTTGCGCCTGTTGAAATGGGCTCATTCGCCCGTTCGGACTGGTCATGAAAACCCGAACCCCTTTTTTGCCGCGCATGGCGTATTCCGCAGCACTGCCTGTGTCTCCGCTGGTAGCGCCAAAAATATTTAATTCTTCTCCGCGGCGGGCTAATTCGTATTCAAACAAATTCCCCAAAAGCTGCATTGCCATGTCTTTGAAAGCCAATGTGGGGCCGTTTGATAAGGCTTCTAAATACAAACCATCTTCCAACTTTTTCAGAGGAACAATGGCTTGGGTACCAAACACCGCTTCGGTGTACGTTTTTCGGCACAACATTCGCAAGTCATCGGCAGGAATGTCATCCACGTACAAAGACAAAACTTCAAAGGCAAGATCGGCGTAAGACAGGCTTCTCCAGCGCGTTAAGGTTGCATCGTCGACCTGTGGGTAACTCTCAGGCAAATACAGTCCTCCATCAGGGGCCAAGCCTTCTAACAAAATTTCACAAAAACGCTTTGAGGGGATTGGGGCAGCGCCTTGGCTGCGGGTGGAAATGTAGCGCATTAAACTAACTCTTCTTTACGGATACGAACAATGGTTTGAAGGACGGTGGGCAAAGCTTGCATCAAAGAAATCGCAGCGTCCATTTGTGATTCTTTGCAGTCGTGGGTCAAGATAATCAGGTCTGTCTGGCTCGCTTCAACGCCACTAATCTCATCTGACTCGCGCTGTAACACGGCATCAATACTGATATCGGCTTGGGCCAGAATGCCTGTGACTTTTGCCAAGACACCGGTCTGATCTGCAACACGCAAACGCAGGTAGTAACTCGTCACAATGTGGCTCATCGGCAAAATCGGCGTGTCGCTCATCGCGTCCGGCTGAAACGCCAAATGCGGGACACGCTGGGCTGCGTCGGCCGTATGCAGTCGGGTCACGTCGACCAGATCGGCAATCACGGCGGATGCCGTTTGCTCAGACCCCGCGCCGGCCCCGTAGTACATCGTGATGCCAGCAGCATCGCTTTTGACCATGATGCCGTTCATAGAGCCTTCGACATTGGCCAGCAGCCGTTTGATGGGGATCAGTGTGGGGTGAACACGTAATTCGATTCCGGTGTGGGTGCGTTTGGCAATTCCTAGTAACTTGATGCGATAACCCAACTGGTAGGCATAGGCAATATCCGCCGCCGCGAGTTTGGTAATTCCTTCCACATGGGCCCGTTTGAATTGGACCGGAACCCCAAAAGCAATAGCGGCCAAGATGGTGGCTTTATGGGCGGCGTCAAAGCCTTCAATGTCAAACGTCGGATCTGCTTCGGCGTATCCGAGGGCTTGGGCTTGTGCGAGAGCAGCATCAAAGCTCAGGCCTTTGTCGCGCATTTCTGACAATATGAAATTGGTGGTTCCGTTGATGATGCCCGCCACCCATTCAATGCGGTTGCCAGAGAGCCCTTCGCGCAAGGCCTTGATGATTGGAATACTGACCGCCACAGCACCTTCAAAGGCCACCATGACGCCCTTGGCATGGGCGGCTGCGAAGACTTCGTTGCCGTGTTCAGCCAGCAAAGCCTTGTTGGCTGTCACCACATGCTTGCCATTGGCGATGGCTTTCATCACCAAGTCTTTTGCAAGGGTCGTTCCGCCAATGACTTCCACGATGATTTCAATATCCGGGTCGTTCACCACAGCGAAGGGATCACTGACCACATCGACGGCCTTACCCACCAGCGCTTTGGCACGCTCTACATTGCGCGCAGCCACCCTGGTAATCTCAATACCTCGGCCAGCGCGGCGTTTGATTTCTTCTTGGTTGCGTTTTAAGACCGCGAAAGTACCACTGCCAACCGTACCTATACCTAACAAACCTACTTGAATCGGATTCATAAAATGCTTTAACAGTGCAACAAAAAAATCAATGACCTACGCGCTTGCGGTACGTTTCTAAAAAATGGGCAATCCGCGAAATGGCTTCGCGAAGGTCGTCTTCGTGTGGCAAGAATACGATGCGAAAGTGGTCAGGCGCAGACCAATTAAACCCACTGCCTTGGACCAACATGACACGTGTTTCTTGAAGCAATTCCAAGAAAAAATGTTGGTCATCTTCAATCGGATAAATCTTGGGGTCCAAACGAGGGAACATATACAAAGCAGCACTGGGTTTGACACACGTCACCCCAGGAATGGCGGTAATCAGCGAATAAGCCAAATCGCGCTGGCGACGCAAACGCCCTCCTTCGCAAACCAAGTCATCAATGCTTTGGTAGCCGCCTAGCGCGGTTTGGATTGCGTATTGGCCAGGAACGTTGGCACACAAACGCATATTTGAAAGCATATTGAGGCCTTCAATGTAGTCCTTGGCTGGGCGTTTATCTCCGGAAACCACCATCCAACCGGCTCGGTAACCGCACGAACGGTAGCTCTTGGACAAGGAATTAAAGGTCAAGGTCAAAACGTCGTTACTGAGTGAGCCCAGCGCCGTGTGCTTGACGCCGTCATACAAAACCTTGTCATACACTTCGTCGGCAAAAATCACCAATCCGTGTTCGCGGGCAATAGTGACAATTTCTAATAGCAAGGCGTCCGAGTAGAGCGCCCCGGTAGGATTGTTGGGATTGATCACCACAATGCCCTTGGTGCGCGGGGTGATTTTTGCGCGAATATCGTCAAGATTAGGCATCCACCCGTTGGCCTCGTCACACTGATAGTGCACTGGGGTTCCACCCGACAAGCTTGCAGCCGCAGTCCACAGAGGGTAGTCGGGCGCTGGCAATAAAAGTTCATCGCCGTTGTCTAGCAAGGCGTTCGTTGCCATCACAATCAATTCACTGGCGCCGTTACCCAAATAAATATCGTCCAGTGTGACGCCTTTAATGTCTTGCTTTTGGGTTTCGTGCATCACCGCTTTTCGAGCAGAGAAAATACCTTTGCTGTCAGAATAACCCGAAGAATTGGGCAAGTTACGAATCATGTCTTGCTGAATTTCTTCGGGCGCATCAAAACCAAATACTGCAAGGTTGCCGATATTGAGTTTGATGATTTTTTGGCCCTCTTCCTCCATCTGACGCGCACGGTCCATGATGGGGCCACGAATGTCGTAACAGACGTTGGCAAGCTTGGCAGATTTCTGAATGGTTCTCAAAATCCCTCCGAGAATATAGGGTTCAGGCGAAAACTATAATTTGACCACAGTTCTCTGCCGCAGTAGTGCAGTGCAACATTCAAATTCGTCACCCTTCGCCCCCGCCAAAACCGATGAAACTCCAACCTGACCGCACCCAAGGCCCCACGATCACCGGATATGGGAGCGACTGGGTCGCCATCAATGGCGAGCCCATCCATGCCAGCACGGTGGTTTGCAGCACGGGGCAAACCTTCCCATGGGAATGCGACGGGTTCGAAAAGCTAGGCCCAGCCGATTTTGAAAAACTGATCGATTTAGGCGCAGAGTTGGTCATTTTTGGGAGCGGCTCGACCCTTCGTTTTCCCCATCCCCAATGGCTCCAGGGCTTGTATGACAAACGGATCGGCGTTGAAACCATGGATAC
>QYPA01000144.1 GCA_007279715.1 Comamonadaceae bacterium
AGCAAAGCGGCTAAGGCGCCAAGCGCCGCGTTTTTAGTCGCTGCCGAAGCGCTAGCCATAGACGCACACGCTGCCCTGGCTTGGACGCCCAAGGTCTGGGTGTAGGTGGAAATGTCAGTCGCGTTCATTGGCCCATTTTGGCACGAGCCTTAGAATCGTTGCCTGATGTTTTCCGCCCCTACTTTTTTCTTGTGCTTGGTGCTTTCGCAACTGGCAACCGTGGTGGTGTGGTTGTTCGCCCGCCCTGCAAGGTTGCGCACCGGGCTGCGCGAGTGGGTGCTCAGCGGCGTAACGCACACCAGTGCCTGGTTGGTCTTTGGTCTGTTCCATGCAACGCAGACTTGGGCTTGGGCCGTCACGGCCGGCTTACTTTCACTCACTTTGGCCCTGATCCATGCCAGCTTCAGCCGGTTTTTAAAGCACCCCCTACCCGCTTGGCACATTATTTTGCAGCCCCTGCTTCTTGGGCTGTCCCAACTGGAATGGGGCGGACCGCCAAAGCTTTGGGGTATCCCCACCCAAAACCTGATCGTCGTGGGTGCGCACGCTATGTTGATGGCTCAGGCTTTGCAATGTTGGCGTGTTTGGCCTGCAAGCACCAACTCCAAACTAAATAACGCCCAAGGACTTTTAAAGCTGTGCGCTTTAGCCTTGGCTGCGGCCATTGCCGCACGCATTGGAGTGATGGCGATTTACCAAGACAACACAATTGTGGACATCCTGAGCCCCAGCTTTGTCAACATGGCGTTGTTGTCGGTCTGTTTGGTCGGCGCGATGGTCGCCAATATGGCGGTGCTCATGCTGCACCAAGAACGCGCTTGGGAGGCGGCGCAGTCCTTGGCCATGACCGACGCCTTGACCGGCTTGATGAACCGCCGAGCGCTTCTCGAAGCGGGCTTTCGCGAGCTGGCGCTGTCGCACCGCAACGACACCACCTTGTGCGTGATGCTACTTGATATCGATCACTTTAAAAACCTCAACGACGCGTGGGGCCACACCGCGGGCGACCAGGCTTTGCAACTTTTTTCCAGTGTCCTGCAAGAAACTGCGCGCAATTCAGATACGGTGGCCCGTTACGGCGGCGAAGAATTTTGTGTGTTACTTCCCGCATGTAGCGTAGAAAGTGCCGCTGCATTCGCCAACCGCCTGCGCCAACGTTTGGGAGAAACTTCGCTGCGCTTTAGCGCCGGCTTGAGCACGTGTCAGCCTGAGGAAACCAGTATTCAAGCGGCCCTAGCCCGAGCCGATGCAGCACTTTACCAAGCCAAAAACGAAGGCCGCGATCGGATGGTGACTGGCTAGGCAACCGGCTAGTGGATAGCTGCTAGCGACTAGGCGCAGCAGTGCAAGCGTGGCACAACTGCAAAGCCAAGCGGTGCAAAGCTTGCCAACCACTATGCGGCCATTGCGGCAGCTTCAGGCCTTTCACGATGCCGTCCACTTGGTGGGCCGATTGCAAAAGCTGATTGAGTGCGTCTGCGCTCAGGCGCGGCAACACCCGCTCGAACAAACGCTCACGCACTCCCCAAATGCGCTGTTCGCGTAGCGCCATCGGCAATGGCCGACCTTGCCCCATTGCGTCTTTGACCCGCTTGAGCGCACGAATATCTTCGGCCAAGGTGTAATGCACCAAAACTTCCGCTTCACCTTCGGCCTGCAGTCCTTCCAACATGCGCTGCACTCTCACACTTTGCCCCGCCAAAACTGCCTCGGACAACTTGAAAACATCGTAACGCGCCACGTTAAGAACCGCGCTTTCCACCTGCTCCCAAGTCAGAACGCCAGCGTTGCTTGCGTCTGGCGGAAACAAGAGGCCTAACTTTTGAATTTCTTGGTGTGCCGCGAGTAAATTACCTTCAACACGGTCGGCAAAAAATTGAAGTGTGCGCTGACCTTCTTCTCCGGCTTGAACTTTTTGCCCTTGCACTGCCAGCCGCTGGGCGATCCACGCAGGCAAGGCTTGGCGATCCACCGGTTCCACCAGCAGAGTCACGCCCACGTTCTCTAAGGCCATAAACCAAGCCGTGGCTTTGGTGAGCTTATCGAGGCGCGGCAGCAAAACCACGGTGAGCGTGTCATCATTTCCCTGCGACTGCTGGGCCAATTGCTGCAACGCAGCGCTTCCGTCTTTTCCTGGTTTGCCGCTGGGTATTCGAATTTCAACGATCTGTTTGTCCGAGAACAAGCTCAGGCTGCCACCTGCTGCCAATAACTCGCTCCAGTCAAAGTGCGCACCGGCAACGGTATGGGAAGTACGCTCGGAATAGCCCAAGCTTTTGGCATGCAAACGAATCGCGTCTAAGGCCTCTTGTTGCAACAAAGGCTCGTCACCGTGCAACACATACAGACTTTTTAAGCCACGTTGCAAATGGTTCGCAAGTTGGGGAGCGGCGATCTGCATCTGAACCAAGCGGTTTATTGAGGGGTTTAGGGCGTAAGCGATTTGATGGCCGAAACACGGCGCAACAACTGCTGCACCAAGTCCGACTGCATGTCACGGTACAGCAATATCTCTTCGGATTCTTTAGCCAAGACCGCCGTCTCGTTAAAGCTGATATCGCGCTGCAATATCACTTCGGTAGGCGCTATAAGTTCCACACCTTGGAGCGTTCGCACCCGAAACTTCACCCGCAAGCGCAATTGAAATTCACGTACCTGCCCCGTCGAAGTCGTTCCCACAATACTCTTCTCACGCAACTCTTGCATGATTTCAATCACCGCCTGGGGGCCGGTCTTTCCCTCCGCAGGAACCAATGGTTTGAGCTTGTCGCCCAAATAACGCGCCAATTCTGCGGCGACCCCCACACTTTGTTCGGGCGTCACCGCCACCGTATCAAACGCAAAGTTAGGGCTGCTGCGCAATGCAAAACCGCAACCTGCCAAAAGCCCACTCGCAAGCAATGCCAATCCCACGCCGCGAATCCATGTAAGGCGAGGCAAGTGCGGACTGAAAAAAGGCATGTGAATCAAAATCATCGTTTTAAAGCACTACATTAACCAAACGCCCGGGCACCACAATCACCTTTTTAGGCGCAGCACCCGCTGAAAAACTTTGTACCGTTGGACTGTCCAAGGCCAGCGCCTCTATCACTTCTTTGGTCGCGCCCGAGGGCACCAACACTGCGCCACGCAATTTGCCATTGATTTGCAATACCAATTCCAACTCGTCTTGCTCTAAGGCTTTGGGATCCACCACCGGCCAAGCCGTATCCAGCAAATCACCGCCGGCTTGGTGAAATCCAAGCTGCTCCCACAAAGCGTGTGCGATATGCGGCGTTGCGGGATACAGGCAGCGCAGCAAAATACCAAAACCTTCAATTAGTGCGACTAACGCGCCTTGGCTTTCCAAGGCTTTGAAATCTTCCAAGGCGTTGATCATCTTCATAGCGCCTGAGACCACGGTGTTGTATTGCATACGCTGGTAGTCGTAATCCACCTGCTTCAACACCGTATGCATTTCAAAGCGCAAGGCTTTGGCTTCTTTAGACCATGCCACGCCATCCAGCCCGCTGGCTTGTGCCGCAGCCCATTGCGCCCGCGCCGCTGTTAAATCCCATCCCGACAACTTAAAGCCAAAGTTCCAGACCCGGCGTAAAAACCGGTAGCTGCCTTCCACCCCCGCGTCATTCCACTCCAACGTGGCCTCTGGTGGCGCGGTGAACATGGTGTACAGACGGGCGGTATCGGCACCGTATTTCTCGATGAGATCTTGCGGATCGACGCCGTTGTTTTTAGACTTCGACATCGTGCCCACGCCTTCGTAGTCAATGGCTGTGCCTATGGGCAATTTTCCGTCGCCACTGTCGGCTGCGTTCTTCAACTTGGCTCCGACCACTTTACCGGCCTCGTCCTGCACATGCTCCACATCGTGCGGCCAGAAATAATCCTTGCCGCCTTTGGCAGTGCGGCGCGAGTAAATGTGGTTGAGCACCATGCCCTGCGTGAGCAGTTTGGTAAATGGCTCATCGATTTTGACTAAGCCCATGTCGCGCATCACCTTGGTCCAAAAACGCGCGTAGAGTAAGTGCAAGATAGCGTGCTCAATGCCGCCAATGTATTGGTCCATCGGCGACCAATACTGTGCGCCCTCAGCCACCATCGCATCCGCGTTGGTCGGGTCGCAATAACGCATGAAGTACCAAGACGAATCCACGAACGTGTCCATGGTGTCAGTCTCGCGCCGGGCGGGTTTGCCACATACGGGGCACGCGACACGCTTGTCGCTACCCTGACTGGCCGCGTGAAAACCTTCATGCTTGTGCAGGGGGTTCCCCGAACCATCGGGAATACAGTCCAAAGGCAAGACCACGGGCAGGTCTTTTTCGGGCACGGGCACTGCCCCATGTTCGTCGCAATGGATGATAGGAATCGGCGTGCCCCAATAACGCTGGCGGCTGATACCCCAATCGCGCAAACGCCAGGTGGTTTTCTTCTCGCCCAACCCCTTAGCAGCCAAAAGCTCAGCCACTTTGTTAGCCGCAGCTTTTTGGTTCAGCCCATCCAGCTCGCCCGAGTTGACACATACCCCCGCCTTGGTGGCATACCAATCGTGCCAAACCGCCACATCAAAAGTAGAAGGTCCGCCAGCCAACAAGGCGGCATCGACAGGTGCGCTGGGAGCCGATTTGGCGCTTGCGTATGAGGCCCCCGGCGCACCTGTTGAGGCCGCCGCTACCCAATCAACACCCAAAGCGACCACTTGCGAAATAGGCAAGTCGTATTTCAAAGCAAAGGCAAAGTCCCGCTCGTCATGCGCAGGCACACCCATCACCGCGCCGTCGCCATAACTCATCAGCACATAGTTACCCACCCAAACTTCGACCTGAGAACCAGTCAATGGGTGCGAAACAAAGAGGCCTGTTGGCGTCCCCTTTTTTTCTTGCGTAGCCAACTCTGCTTCGGTCGTGCCGCCGCTCTTGCATTCTTCAATGAAGGCAGCCATTGCGGGGTTACTCGCCGCAGCATGTATCGCCAGCGGATGCTCCGCCGCCACCGCGCAAAAGGTGACGCCCATGATGGTGTCAGCGCGGGTGGTGAACACATACATGCACCCGTCGCCGATCAAGGCTCCCGAAGCATCTCGGATGTCGTGCGTAAACGCAAAACGCACACCTTCAGACTTGCCAATCCAGTTCTCTTGCATCAAACGCACTTTGTCGGGCCAGCCGTTCAAGGTGGCTTTCTCGTTACCGATTTGTACGTGGTCTAAAAGCTCTTGCGCATAACGGGTGATGTCAAGGTAATAACCCGGAATCTCGCGCTTTTCAACGGGTGCGCCGGTGCGCCAGCCTTTGCCGTCAATCACTTGCTCGTTGGCCAAGACTGTTTGGTCGACCGGGTCCCAGTTCACTACCTGGGTCTTGCGGTAAGCAATGCCTTTTTCCAGCATCTTCAAAAACAACCACTGGTTCCACTTGTAATACTCTGGCGTACAAGTGGCAATTTCGCGGCTCCAGTCGATCGCCAAGCCCATCGCCTGCATTTGCTTTTTCATGTAAGCAATGTTCTCAAACGTCCACTTGGCCGGCGGTACGCCGTTTTTAAGCGCAGCGTTTTCGGCGGGTAAGCCAAACGCGTCCCAACCCATGGGCATCAACACGTTGTAGCCCTTCATGCGCAAATAGCGCGTCAGCATGTCGTTGATCGTGTAGTTGCGCACATGGCCCATGTGCAACTTGCCGCTGGGGTAAGGCAGCATCGAACAGGCGTAAAACTTTTTCTTAGACGCGTCTTCCACCACGCGGTAAGCATCCCGCCCGTTCCACAATGGCTTGGCCCAGTGCTCGCGGGCGGCTTGTTCTAATGCGTTGGGGAGGTACTTG
>QYPA01000110.1 GCA_007279715.1 Comamonadaceae bacterium
ACCAACGACGTTCTTGGCCGTGGTGGGCATTGCAATGGCTAACCGCATTGAATCCAAAAAATTCAATCTACTTGTTCAGGACAATCCCCTGAAGATAAGCCATGTTTTTCCGAATCTAGAAGACGCACTCACCGATGAAATTCCAATAAAAGCGCGTGTTTTGCTTGTGAAGGTCAACTCTTTGCAAGCTCCAATCCAAGTCACGCTTCAAGCGCTGAAAAAAAAACACCGTTTTGAGCAAACCCTTGTGGTCTACAACTTTGCAACCGAAGCCATGGTGCAGGCTTTGAAGTTGGCTGGAATTGTGGTTCGCCGAGAGCCAATCTCCGACGCAGAGCTGGCAGATCTTTTACAGTCCGTTTTATTCGTTGACGCCACACGCGCACAAGAATTTGGAACAAGCGGCTCAGTGATCACCGCACGGAAATTTTCAGACATTACGCTGAGCCGTGTTGCATCCATTTCTACCAACGTTCTATGCGAATGCCCTCGGCATGTCGCCGAACTTATTTCGCAGCTGGCCAGTTTTGAAGAGTACAGCCAGGATTGTTTGAACAAGAGTCCGCGGGATGCGCATCTCCATTCTTATCTGCAATCCATTTCTGGGTCTGCACGGTGCTTGTTTGAAAATGCATTGGAAAAAATTGCCTTGCATGAAGGCATTGATCTCAACGAAAGGTCCGCATGAGCTCCGACCCGTCAGGCAGCCATGACCTGAATGTCCTGGGAACGCCCTTGATCGCTTGCTCGTATGATCCCTTAACAGGTTATCACCGCAGCGGATGCTGCACCACCGATGCGCAGGATCGCGGCAGCCATGTTGTGTGTGCCATCGTCACCCAAGCATTTTTGGATTTTTCTCGTACCCAGGGCAACGACCTGATAACCCCGCGTCCGGACTATCGTTTTCCCGGCTTAAAGCCAGGAGATCGTTGGTGCCTATGCGCCATGCGCTGGCTCCAAGCGTTTGAGGCCGGCGTTGCGCCCGCCGTCGTCTTGGTTTCAACCCATGCAAACGCTCTCGCTTTTGCATCGCTGGAACAACTGACATCGTGCGCGCATGCGCCTTTGCAATAGATGGCTGGCTTCAGCGGTGGTTCTTCTTTCAAAGGAAATAAAAAACACCTCCCCACCAAACAGTGCAAGCAGTGCGGGCGGGACATGACCTGGCGCAAAGCATGGGCAAAGAATTGGGAAGCGGTTTTGTACTGCTCTGAAAGCTGTCGAAAAAACCAAAGAGAATCAACCCCTTGAGAAACCTCATCATCGTTTTGGGCGACCAGCTTGACGAAAAAGCATCTGCACTCGCACACTTTGATCCATTGCAGGATGCAGTGTGGATGGCCGAAGTCGACGAAGAATCAACGCACGTCATTTCTTCAAAACAACGCATCGTCGTGTTTTTAAGTGCCATGCGTCATTTCGCTCAAGCGCTTCGAGAAAAAAATTGGACGGTCAACTACAGCGAAATCGACAACGCAGATAACACGGGGACATTGGAAGGCGAGCTAAAGCAGAGCATTGAACGGACCCATCCGAAAAAATTAATCATGACAGCGCCTGGGGAATGGCGTGTTCTCCAAAAAATACGCGAACTTTCGCGGTCCATGAAACTGGAATTAGAAATTCGCGACGACACCCATTTTTTTAGCACTGTTCGTGATTTTTCAGAACACGCGGCCTCTAGAAAGCAACTGCGCTTGGAATTTTTTTACCGCGAAATTCGGATGAAAAATGACATCTTGATGGATGGGAAAAAGCCTTTGGGTGGAGCCTGGAATTTCGATGCTGAAAACCGCGAGAGTTTTGGAAAACAGGGGCCCGGAACCCTGCCTCAACCTAGTCGATTTGAGCCAGACGCGATCACCAATGAAGTCATTCAACTGGTGAATCGGCGTTTTGGTAGCCATCCCGGGTCCATTGCAACATTTGGCTGGCCTGTGAACCGAGTACAAGCATTACAAGCCCTTCACACATTCATTGAACAACGGCTTCCGCATTTTGGGCGTTTTGAGGACGCAATGTGGGAAGGCGAAGCTTGGCTGTATCACTCGCATCTTTCTTGCGCCTTAAATCTAAAACTCCTCAACCCAAGAGAGGTGGTTGCGGCTGCGTCGCAGGCATACCAACAGGGACATGCGCCATTGGCTTCCGTTGAAGGCTTTATTCGGCAAATTCTTGGCTGGCGAGAATTTGTTCGTGGCATCTATTGGAGCCAGATGCCAAGCTATATAGAACGCAACGAAATGAAGGCCACTGCCCCACTCCCTAGTTTTTACTGGACAGGCAAAACCGACATGGCTTGTATGCGGGATGCGATTCAACAAACGCTTCAACATGGTTACGCACACCACATCCAGCGGCTGATGGTTACCGGCTTGTATGCCTTACTGCTTGGCGTCAAACCGAAAGAAGTCCATGCGTGGTACCTAGGCGTTTACGTGGACGCCGTGGAATGGGTAGAGCTCCCCAATACGCTGGGCATGAGCCAGTTTGCAGACGGAGGGCTTATGTCAAGCAAGCCGTATATTGCCAGCGGAAAATACATTGACCGCATGAGTAATCACTGCAAAGGGTGTCGTTTTGACCCTGCACAATCGACGGGTGAAACGGCTTGCCCATTCACCACCTTGTATTGGGATTATCTCGACCGCCACGCCGACCAACTTGCAAAAAATCCGCGCATGCTGATGCAACTTAAAAACCTCAACCGGCTTACGTCTACCCAACGCGAGCTCATCACATCCCAGGCAAAATTTCTTAAGAAGTCCGTCCATGCTTAAATACAAACTCGCTGCATTGACTTTAAGCGCTCTATGGATTGGAAATGCTATGGCTATTGAAGAACCGCCCTACAAAGTTTTGGTCACGGAAAATTCATTTGAGATTCGGCAATACGCCCCGATGCTGATCGCTGAAACTTTGGTTGAGGGCGATATGGATGAGGCATCGAGCAAAGGCTTCCGACTGATCGCTGATTTTATTTTTGGCAATAACCAAGTTTCAGATTCACAGCTTAAGTCAAAGATCGCTATGACTGCGCCAGTGACAGCGGAACCCCAATCATCCAAAATCTCTATGACGGCGCCCGTCACTTTAGAACCCTCGTCAGCTGCAATGACCATGCAAACCACCAACCAATGGCGAATTAGTTTTGTGATGCCAAGTCAATACACGATGGACACCATCCCAAAACCAAAAAACAACGCTGTTCGTTTGAAAGAAATTCCAAGTAGATACTTTGCGGTTCATACCTACTCGGGGTTCAACAATCTCGCTCGGGTTCAAAGCAAGACGGATGAAACAGTGGCTTGGACCGGAAAGCGGTCACTGAAAATGATCGGAACGCCTCAAATTTCCAGGTATGACCCGCCTTGGACTTTGCCAATGTTCCGACGCAATGAAATCATGGTCGAGATTTCCGCGCCCTAAATCATGCGTAACGCTGACTCGCCAACCTAGCCCCTTCAGCCAAGGCCTTGAGCTTACGCTCAGCCACATCTCGCGTCATAGGCGCCAGACCGCAGTTGGTGCAAGCAATCAATCTGTGTTTTGGCACGAACTGCAAAGCGCGACCAATGGTGTCGGCGATCTGTTCTGGCGTTTCAATTTCTGCGCTGGCGACATCGATGACCCCGACCATCACGTCTTTGCCTTCAAGCAACTTCATCATTTCCATGGGTACATGCGAATGAAAACATTCCAAACTCACCTGTTGGATGCTGCTCTTAGCTAACGCTGGGAATACTTTTTCGTACTGACGCCATTCGTCACCCAGCGTTTTTTTCCAGTTGTTGTTGGCTTCAATTCCGTAGCCATAACAAATGTGGACTGCGGTGGTGCAGGTCAAACCTTGCGCTGCCCGCTCTAGCGCTTTGACACCCCAATCCGCGGCCTCGTCCATGTACACATTGAAAGCAGGCTCATCAAACTGAATGATGTCCACCCCATCGGCTTGGAGGGCCAACGCCTCTTGGTTTAGTAGCTCCGCAAAAGCCATCGCCATCTTGACTTTGTCGCCATAAAAACGGTCAGCCACGGTATCGACAATCGTCATGGGGCCGGGTAAGGTGAATTTGAGTTTCTTCTTGGTGTAGGCCCGCGCTAATTGCGCCTCGAAAGCGTGTACCCGCCCTTTTAAGCGCAATGGGGCAATCACCTGCGGAACTTGGGCGTCGTAGCGATTGTTGCGAATGCCCATGGTGACCTTGTTGACAAAGTCGATGCCTTCCACGTGCTCTACAAAGCCATGAACGAAATGCTGGCGCGCTTGCTCGCCGTCTCCAATGACATCAATTCCTGCGTCCTCTTGCGCCTTGATCCACAACAAGGTGGCGTCGCGCTTAACCTGTAGCAACTCATCGCCTTGCGCTTTCCACTGCGGCCAGAGTTTTTCAGTTTCCGCAAGCCAAGCGGGTTTGGGAAGGCTTCCGGCGATTGCGGTAGTGAACATCAATACTCCTTGAGGGGGTAGAAAAAATGAGGCTGCGAAAAAATTACGCTTTGAGATCGACTTGACGCCCTTTGGCTTGGGCCTGGCTTACTTGTTTTTCTTTAACCCGCGTGTAGGTTGGCTGGGCGTGCTCGTTTTGATGGATAGGCTTGGGATCAGGCCGTGGCGCGTCGGCCGCTTTTTTAGCCACTGCTTTGATGGGTTCGCGCGGCTGCTGTACCTGCGCTGGCGCGGGACGCTGAGAAACTGGAGAGACGCTCATCACAATCCTTAGGGCTTTGAAGGGTTTCGTGCTTGAGTTTAACGCTACCGGCTATTTTTCGCAGGGGTTGCTTGATCACCCTTACGGACGCGATCAATCGTGATGGAATGCCGTCTTGAGAAACTGCATGAACGCTTTGACCTTCGCGCTCGCGAGGCGCCTTGAAGGGTGGAGCGCCCAAATCTCCGTTGGCTGACCTGCCAGCGCTCCCCAACTAATAAGACGACCCGCCGCCAAATCCTCCTTCACAAGAGGAAGAGGGAGCTTGGCGGCCACGATGCCTGTGAGTACCGCATCGCGAATCATCGTTAATGCGGGTAGTTCAAGAACCGGCATCGTTTCGATTTCGCTACTGGGTGATCCCGCGATTTGCCAGATGGCAGGGTTCCGTCCGGCATGTCTGACCACCACCGGAACCGGCGACTGTCGGACTAACGAGGGGGCCGAGACGACTAACAGGTCCATCACCTTTCGCGACAGACTGGCCTTGGGCCGTCCGCTTGATCGACTGGCCTTGGCAAAGCCGCCGTTAGAGGCTACAAGACAGAAGTCCGATAGATCATCAAGATTCATTTGGCATCCATTATTGAGACGATGCGTCTTATTGTAGATAATTTCGATCCGTTTTTTATTATCTAAAATTTACTTATGCAATACAGCATCAATCCAAACGTAGACACTTAAAAAGGGATTTTCAATGACAAATTACTCCAACGGCAGACCATACGCAAACACCACCACACACCGCATAGGCACCGCCGCCAAGGCAGGGGCTTGGCTTTTTTTCCTTTGGGCGATCCTGCACATTTGGGTTGGTTTTGAAGGCATTCACCAGTACCTCACCGGCAGCACGCCAGGGCTTTGGAACATGTTGATTGGAGGCACGCATGCTCCGCGAACCGCTTTTGTTCACGCAACGGACGCAATCACTCTTTATGCACAAGGCCAACTCATTCTGAATTTTTGTATCGATGTCGGTGGCTATGGTGTTTTAGGCCTAGCGGTGTGGTGGCTTATTCTGAATCGCGCTTCTTGGCCTGCATATTTCATCGGCGTTTTTGTAATCGGCATTGCCGACCTTGCATTTCTATTTGCCATGGTCATGTCGGGTGTCATTGAACTCAACGCAGGCACTATCGGTGGCCCAGTTATCTGGTTTATGGCCATTGTTGTAACGCCGTTTGGCCTACCTTCATTGAGAAACAAATAATATGCGACGCATCGTTAGCCGCACTAGCGGCCAAAGGCATGGCCCTATTACCCGGCTCATGAGCCCCGGCGATTTGGGCCAAATGCTCAAGCCCTTCATCTTTCTAGACTACGTTGATTCGGAGGGAACTGGTCCAGGGTTTGGCTTTCATCCGCACTCCGGGATTGCTACATTGACGATTCCGCTCACCTTTGACATTGAGCACACCACTTCGACAGGCCAAGTCGATATCGTCAGCCAAGGCGGCGTGGAATGGGTCGTAGCTGGCAGCGGTATATGGCATAAAGCCAAGCCCTTGAATGGCAAGCGTATACAGGCTTTTCAGACGTGGTTTGCGTTGCCGCCATCGCATGAACTGGCGCAACCCAGCGCTATGTTTCTGCAATCAAGTGATGTGCCCCGTACGGGCCCTGTAACCGTGCTGCTGGGCATATTTGAGAACATGACCAGCAAGATTGACGCGCCCTTCGATGCTTGCTACCTATGGGTGCAATTACAAGCAGGGGAAAGCTGGACCTACCAGCCAGCCAACGCGCACGACATCGCTTGGACCTTCTCGCAATCTGGCGAGTTACACATTCAGGGCGAACTGCTGAAACGCGAATTGGCAGTTTTTGAAGAAGGCAACGGTGCGCTGCACTTCAAGGCCTTGAGCGACTGCGCTTTTCTGGTGGCCTCGGCTGCCAAATTACCGCAAGAACTTTCACTAGGGAATTACTCGGTGCATTCCTCGCAAGCCGCTTTGGCCGCCGGGGAACAACGCATCAAAGACATCGGAACCGCTCTCCAAAAGTAAGACCGCGATTCAGGTTTATTCAATTGGGGAGAGTCTGCACATCTCGGGCAACTTGCCCTGAAAAAGCGCTTAGGCAGGCCTAGTGTGGAGTCCTGTGATGCCCAAAACCTGAGCCATAATCATTTTCATGTGGTTGGATTTTCTATCCGCAGAATGGATAAGTAGTCAATGATGTCTAGCAAAAGCACCAATAACTTAAATCTGAAGAAAAGATCCGGACCCCCGAGTCGCGCATCAAGTTTCTTTTACACGAAGTCAAACCTGGTCACTGCGTTGCTGGCCACCTCTATCTTTGTCGGATACCTTGTCTTTGTTATAACGGTTAAGGGGGCGGCTTTTGCAGTGGACAACAGCGCTGTTAAGTCACTTGGAACCTCGTTGGGCTTTGGTCAGGCAGAGATCTTCGCCTTCCTTTCAGAACGTTCTGATCAGATGATCGCCGCTTACATCGATTTCAATCAAGTTTGGGACACGCTCTTTGGCTTGATCTACGGGGTTATGTATGTGGTCTGGGTTTCGCTGTTGTTTAAGTCACATTCGCAACGGTTTGGGAATTTGAATCTGCTCCCATTAGGTCAAGTTTTCTTTGACTGGTTGGAAAACTTCTCCCTAGCCGCGCTGTCAAACCAGTACCTTGCAGATGGCACGATTTCTTCGCCCACCGCTCTACTTGCCTCGACGTTCTCCGCTATGAAGTGGGTATTTTCCATACTTGTCTATGGCGTGATTTTGGTTGGCATTGTCATGCAGGTCGTCGGGGCATTAAAGAGGCGGAGAAACCGCTAGAACCGAGTTAGCACAGAGCGCGAGTCGTCTGATTTTTTGGTCGTAAGTTCGAATCCTACCGAGGCAGATTTCAACAACACCGGAAGCGATTTGAGCAAACCCTGCAAGCAAACAGCCCAGGACTAAGCGCCTATCAGGAAATTTTTACCATGCTGGCGCGAACAGATGGGGCTTGAGTTCGACGCGAACTGCTATTTTTCGCAGGCGTCCATTTCATAGGCGTGAAGTTGATAGACTTCCCCCAATGACCGAAGACGCAAAGCAACACACCCCCATGATGACCCAGTACCTGGGTTTGAAGGCGGACTACCCCGACACCCTGTTGTTTTATCGGATGGGTGACTTCTATGAAATGTTCTACAAAGACGCCGAAAAAGCAGCGCGGCTTCTCGACATCACCCTGACCCAGCGCGGCCAAAGCGCGGGTTTACCTATTGCCATGGCGGGCGTTCCGTTTCACGCCATGGAGGGTTACCTCGCTAAGTTGATTCGCCAAGGGGAGTCGGTCGCCATATGTGAACAAGTCGGAGAAGTCGGCGGCAAAGGGCCGGTGGAACGCAAGGTGGTTCGGGTGGTTACCCCAGGAACGCTGACCGACTCCGAACTCCTGAGCGAAAAATCAGAATCTCTTTTGATGGCGGTACACCTTGGCCCACGTAACCGCTGTGGCCTGGCATGGCTGAGCGTTACCCAAGGCGTTATTCATTTGGCCGAATGCGCCAACGACGAAGCCACTGACTGGATCGCCCGCATTGCGCCGAGCGAACTGGCATACAGCAGTGCGGTTACCAACGCTTTTGAAGACCGCCTTAAACGTCTGCGCTCGGGCAGCAAGCTGTACCTGACCGCCCGCCCGGAGTGGCAATTTGACAGCGCCTTAGGTCAGCGTAAATTGTTAGAAGTTTTACATGCGGCCAGTCTGGAAAGTTGGAATGCCCAAACACTAGACATGGCCCACGCCGCAAGCGCCGCACTGCTGGCCTATACCGAACACACCCAAGGCCGAGCGCTGGCCCACATCAGCGCCATTGAAATTCAACGCAACGGCGAACTCATCGATTTACCGGCGACCACCCGGCGCAATTTAGAGTTAACCCAAACCCTGCGCGGCGAAGACTCGCCTACTTTATTTTCGTTGTTAGACACCTGCATGACCGGGATGGGCAGCCGACAACTTAAAAGCTGGCTTTTGGAACCCCGGCGCGACCGCGCCCAAGCCCAGCTGAGGCTCGATGCCATTGAAGCCCTTCGCGGGGAAGGTAGCGTCAGCGCACTTTTTTCAACGCTGCGCAACCACATTAAAGGCAGCGCTGATGTCGAGCGCATCACTGCCCGCTTGAGTCTGCGCCAGGTTCGCCCGCGCGAGTTAGTGGGTTTGCTTCAGACCTTGCAAAAAACCACTGCCCTGTCTCAAACTCTAGAAGAGTTTCAAACGTCGCAGGGTTTGCTTAGCCGCATAGCAGCCCATTTACAACCAACCCCCGAATGCGCCCAACTTTTGTATGCTGCTATCGCGCCCGAGCCTGCAGCGCTGGTGCGGGATCGGGGTGTGAGTGCCATTGGTTTTGACACCGAGCTCGATGAGCTTTGTGCGATCCAGACCAACTGCGACG
>QYPA01000021.1 GCA_007279715.1 Comamonadaceae bacterium
ACTTGGCGCGGATGGAGGTAGGTGCCACCGGTTGGAGTGCGCTCGCCTTTGGCTTCATCAATCATGTCCAAGCTGTAGGGGTCACGCTCGTGGGTCCAGGCATCGAGTTCTTTTTCCCATGCGGATTTTTCGGCCTTGATAGTTGCTGCGCGGTCTGCTTTGGTGGCGTCGCACGCCAACTTCACAGCGCTTAAACGCTTGAGTAATTCTTTGGCAACCGCTTTCGCATCCCCATGGATACCCACAGTGATTTTTTTTACTAGTCCCAGATTGGTGTGGTCGGCTTCGACCTGAATGATCTTGGCGTCTTTGGGCCAGTAGTCCATGCCGTGCTGCGGCAGGGTGCCAAACGGTCCCATGCGCGAACCCAGCGCGATCACCACGTCGGCTTGGGCCATGAGCTTCATCGCCGCTTTTGACCCTTGGTAGCCCAAAGGGCCTGCCCACAGTGGGTGGCTTGCTGGGAAAGAGTCGTTGCGCAAATAGCCATTGGCCACCGGTGCGCCCAAGCGCTCTGCCAAGGCTTGGCACTCCGCTACCGCATCGCCCATCACGACGCCGCCGCCTGACAAGATGATTGGGAACTTCGCGTTGGCCAACAAATCTACCGCTGCGGCCAGGCTGTTTTCACCGCCCGCGCCGCGCTCAACGCGCATCGGTTTGGGAATCTCGGTTTGAATTTCGCCGTAAAAATAGTCGCGTGGAATATTGAGTTGGGTCGGGCCCATCTCAGACATGGCGCGGTCAAAACAACGACCTGTGTATTCGGCCATCCGCTTAGGGTTGTTGACGTGTCCTTGGTATTTGGTGAACTCTTGGAACATCGGCAACTGGTTGGCTTCCTGAAAACCACCCAGGCCCATTCCCATGGTGCCAGTCTCCGGTGTGATCATGACCACGGGGCTGTGGGCCCAGTAAGCCGCCGCGATCGCGGTCACGCAATTGCTGATGCCTGGTCCGTTTTGGCCAATCACCACGCCGTGGCGACCACTCACGCGGGCATAGCCATCGGCCATGTGCGCTCCACCTTGCTCATGCACCACCGGTACCAATCGGATACCGGCAGGCGCAAAAATATCCATCGCATCCATAAAGGCCGAGCCCATGATGCCAAAAATATCGGTCACGCCATTGGCGACCATGGTTTCTACAAACGCCTCGGAAGGCGTCATTTTTTGGACTCCGCTCGCAACGGTGCGGTTATCTTTGGGGGCTTTACTCATTGAAGACTCCTAGTTAGCTTAGTTTTGAAACAATTTGTTCCGATTACCGGAATTAGGGTTGACTATAGCCATGAAATTTATCTTATGCAAGGTAAATTTCATTTTTTGAAATAAATTGTTCCATTTACTGGTGTATTTTTAGGTTTTGCTCTATCATGCAGCCATGAAATCTGTGCCCACCGCCCCCCAAGCCGTCCCGATTGAACTCCACGGGGACACGCCCACGCTGCGCTTGTTTGCGCTGCTCGAAGCGATTGCGTCCAAAGACCAGTACTTTTCGCTCCAAAGTTTGGTGGACGAAACCGGCCTGCCCAAGCCCACCTTGCACCGCATGCTGCAACAACTCGAAACGGCGCACTTACTAGAGCGCAGTGGCGATGGGCGTTTGTTTGGTACGGGGGTTCGTTTACGCCGTTTGGCAGAAAATCTTTTGCTTAATGACACTGCGCATGGCGCACGCCACACGGTGTTGCGCAATTTGGTGACTGAGGTTGGCGAAAGCTGCAACCTCACCGCCTTAAGTGGCAGCGAAGTCATTTACATCGACCGCGTTGAAACCCCAGCGCCCTTGCGTTTTTATTTGCATTCGGGCTCACGCGTTCCAGTTCACTGCTCCGCCAGCGGGAAAATTTTCTTAAGCCAAATGTCGCCCAGCCAACGCCTGCGCCTCCTCAGCCATGCGCCCTTGGAGGCCTACACTCCCAAAACTATCACCCAACCCGAGGCATTAGAAACAGAAATTAAGTTGGTCAAGCGCCAAGGTTTTGCGTTAGATAACGAAGAGTTCTTACCGGGCTTATTGTGTGTGGCCATGCTGGTTCCCGCAAGCGTGGGGCGTTCTAATTTGTGTATCGCCGTTCAAGCCCCATTGATGCGCTTAACGGCGGACAAAGCATTGGCCTTGCTCCCCGCGCTCCAACGCGCGGCCGACGCACTGAGCCAAATAGAAAATGACGCTATGCCCGCCATCTTAGAAAGCCGCGCATGAGCACCAACCAAGAAACCACTCCAAAAACTTCGCCCCTTCGCCGGGTAGCGGTGCGAGACGTATTTGGTTTTGACAGCGCCTTGCAGGTCAACGCATTTAGCGAGCCCAGCGAACATGTGCCGGACATCGATACCGCTTACCGATTTAATCCTGAAGTCACCTTGGCCTTGCTGGCAGGCTTTGAGCACAACCGCCGAGTTTTGGTGCAAGGCATGCATGGCACGGGAAAATCCACCCACATTGAACAAGTGGCGGCCCGCTTGAACTGGCCCTGCGTTCGGGTCAATTTAGACGGGCATATCAGTCGCCTGGATTTGGTCGGACGCGACGCCGTGGTGTTACGCGACGGCCAACAAGTCACCGAGTTTCAGGAGGGTATCGTGCCTTGGGCATTGCAGCGCCCGATGGCTCTCATTTTTGATGAGTACGATGCCGGACGGCCTGATGTCATGTTTGTGATCCAACGCGTTCTAGAACGCGAAGGGCAATTTACTTTGCTCGATCAAAACCGTGTGATCCGCCCGCACCCGCAATTTCGCTTATTCGCAACGAGTAATACGCTGGGCCTGGGCAATCTCAATGGCATGTACCACGGAGCCCAGCGTTTAAATCATGCCCAATTGGACCGCTGGAATTTAGTGGCAGCGCTCAATTATTTAAGCGCTGAAGAAGAAATGGCCATCGTAGCTGCGCGGGTTCCTGCCCTCGCTGCCCCCGGCCAAGAAGCTTTACTACGCTCCATGGTGGCCGTTGCCGATCTCACCCGCAGGGGTTTTGCCGTGGGGGATTTATCTTCAGTGATGTCCCCGCGTACCGTGATGAGCTGGGCCGAAAACATAGAAATTTTTAATGATCCCGGCTTGGCGTTTCGCTTGTCATTTGTCCACAAGTGCGACGAAGCCGAGAGGCCTTTGGTGGCGGAGTATTTTCAACGTTGCTTTGACCGCCCCTTAGATCCGGACTCTGCGCCCACCGCGTAATGTCTGCGCCATGACCAGCGCACCCGACACCTCCAGCGCCAACACTCCTGCGTTGGTGCGCTACCAGCAACAATTAGACGCCTTGTGTGCAGCCACACTACGAGCATTAACTGGCCAAGCGCAGTTGCATTTTCGGGGACGCCAGATCTACCGCGCCGACCACCGACTCCCGAGTTTTGCGCCCCATTTGCATCCGCAAACACAAACCGACGATGCGCGCTCGTTTCGAGGCGCGGCCGACGGCGTGGCGCTGCGCCTGCGTTACAGCGACAGCGCGCTGCACCTTCGCTTACAGCCCGCTCTGCCGCTGGCGCGTATGGTGTTTGATTTGCTGGAACAATTTCGCTGCTCCTCGCTGGTCCCTGACCATTTGCCGGGGGTGCGCTCCAACATGTTGCACCGGTTTAATGCCTGGTCACTGGCTTTTGTTCGGGCACGTTTACACGAATCCGCGCAAGGCATTTTGCTGCTGACCGTGGCGCAAATTTGCCATTCCCGGGTAACTACTGAGCCAGTGAATGAATCTTTGACCGACCTGATCGAAGCTACGCGATTTGGTTTGGCTCCGCGCATTGGTGCAGCCCTGGGAGGATTGCGTCGCAGTCGCAATTCACAAGCCGACTATGCCGAGCATGCTCTGCATATCGCCACCACCGTGGCCGCTTTAGTCACTAGTGAAAAAGAAGCCCGTGCGCTTGCACCTCAAGACATCCCAGATGAAGAAGACGAAGACGCATGGCTGCAACTTTGGGTTGACTTTGAAAGTAGCGAACAAGGCGGCTTCGCCGTGGCTGACGCGGAACGTGAAAGTTCAGACGTCGCTCATGCGCCATACCGGGCTTTTACAACGGCCTATGACAAAGAAGTCGAAGCCTCCAGCTTGGTTCGCGCTGAACTGTTGCAGACCTACCGCGAAACCTTAGACCAACAAATCGCTGATGCAGGTATCAGCGTCGCATTGTTGGCGCGACAAATCCAAGCCCTTCTGGCAAAGCCTCACAGCGACGACTGGGACAGCGGCCAAGAAGAAGGGCTTATTGATGGGCGCCGATTAGCGCAACTCATTGCCAGCCCAACGGAGCGACGACTGTTTCGCACCGAACACCAAGAGCCTCTGACCCATTGCACAGTAGGTTTTTTAGTTGATTGTTCGGGCTCTATGAAACAACATATACCCGCGTTAAGCGTCATGATTGACTTGTTGGTGCGGGCGATGGAACTGGCGGGTGTTTCTAGCGAAGTTTTGGGCTACACCACGGGTGCGTGGAACGGCGGTCGGGCTTTGCGCGACTGGCGCAAAGCGGGCAAGCCGCAAGACCCCGGACGACTCAACGAGCTGTGCCATATCGTATTTAAAAATAACGAAACACCGTGGCGACGCGCGCGTCGCGATATCGCCGCTTTGCTGAAGCCCGATATCTTTCGTGAATGTATTGATGGGGAAGCCCTTCGATGGGCCAACCAACGCTTAGAGCAAGTCACAGCAGAACGAAAAATTCTCATCGTCGTATCAGACGGTAGCCCTATGGACAGCGCCACCGTGCTTACCAACGACCCCAACTACCTTGACCGCGATTTACAAACCGCTGCCACGCTGATTGAGAGAGCAGGGCGTATCAGGTTAATCGGCGTGGGGGTAGGACTGGATATGAGCCCGTTCTACCAACGTAGCTTGGTCATCGATGCGGTCAACTTTCCACTTCGTCAAAGCTTGCAAGACATATTGAAATTGCTAGCCTAGGGTTTTCCACCGGTTGACTCAGTGATCAATCGGCCCTACAGTTGTTCCATAAATCAGATTCTTGTTCTGAATATTGGAATAATCTTTCTCAATGGACACCACCCTCGCTAAAGGACTTCATGTTTTGGAGTTTCTCGCTCGCTTGCCCGAAGGCGCGCGGGTGGCCGATGTGGCAGCGGAACTGGGCTTGGCCAGAAGTAACGCCCACCGCACTTTGCAAACCTTGGTTCAATGCGGCTGGGCGAACCAAGACGCCAAAAACAGCAGCTACCGCGCAAGCCTCAAACTCTTTGAACTTGGCGCGCTGGTAGACGGCGCAGTTGATCTCAAGACATTGCTTCACCCGCATTTGGCACAACTTGCCAAAGCCACCGGTGAGACGATTCACTTGGCCGTACTCCAAGGCAGCGAGATCGTTTACCTCGATAAATTCGACAGCCCTTTGCCCGTTGCAGCTTACTCACAGATTGGTGGGCGCGCGCCGGCGCATTGTGTGGCCTCGGGTAAAGCGCTCTTAGCCGCCCTTCATTTCAACGCACAGGCACT
>QYPA01000112.1 GCA_007279715.1 Comamonadaceae bacterium
CATGACCTACCGCGTGGTTTGGTTCAAACGCGACCTTCGCTTGCACGACCATGCCGCGCTCGCGCACGCTGCACAACAAGGGCCGGTGCTGTGCCTGTACGTTGTCGAGCCAGGTCTGTGGGCCCAGCCCGACGTCGCTTTGCAGCACTTTGAGTTTGTGCGCGAATCTTTGATCGAACTCCACCATGATCTGCAAGCCTTAGGCGGCAGCTTGGTGGTGCGCACAGGCCATGCCGTGCAGGTGTTGTCCGCTTTGTATGCACAAGCCCCTTTTATTGAACTGGTGGCGCACCAAGAAACCGGTAATGCTTTTACCTACGAGCGCGACCTGCAAGTGGGTGCGTGGTGCCGAAGCGTGGGTGTGGGCTGGACAGAAAGGCCGCAGTTTGGCGTGGTGCGGCGTCTTAAAAGCCGCAACACCTGGCAAGCCCGCTGGGAAGCGCACATGAGCGCGCAGCAAGCACAGCTGCCAGCATTGCACTTTGTTACCCCCGCACACCACAGCGGCCCCGAAGCGATGACCCCGCCGCCCGGCCTGCAGCACAACCCACCGCAGCGCCAGCGCGGTGGCCGTAGCCAAGCGCTCGAGACCTTGCACAGTTTTCAAAATGCGCGTGCGCTGAGTTACCGCGGAGGCATCTCATCGCCACTGTCTTCACCCACCGCGTGTTCGCGCATCTCGGCCTACTTGGCTTGGGGCTGCATCAGCATGCGCGAGGTGGTGCAAAGCACCCGCGCCACGCTCGATGCCCTGCCGCCGCAGGCCGCTCGGCACCGTGCTGGTTTGGTCGGCTTCATCAGCCGCTTGTATTGGCATTGCCACTTCATCCAAAAGTTGGAAAGTGAGCCGGAGATTGAATGGCGCAACATGCACCGGGGTTACGACGGTTTGCGTGAAGACGGCTGGAACGACGCCCACTTTGCTGCCCTGACTTCGGCCCGCACCGGTTGGCCCATGGTGGACGCTTGTGTGGTCATGCTCTACCAAACCGGTTGGCTCAACTTCCGTATGCGAGCCATGTTGGTGTCAGTGGCGGCTTACCCACTGTGGCTCGACTGGCGACCCGTGGGCCATTGGCTGGCTACGCAATTTCTGGACTACGAACCCGGCATCCACTGGAGCCAACTGCAAATGCAGTCGGGCACCACCGGCATCAACACCACGCGGGTGTACAACCCCATCAAACAAGCGCATGACCACGACCCCAAAGGCATTTTTGTGCGCCGCTGGCTGCCCCACATGCGTCGCGTACCCGACACTTGGTTGTTCGAGCCCTGGCTGATGCCGCCCGAGGTTCAGCGCCACTGCGGCTTGACGGTGGGCAGCGGGCTTGATGCCGACATTCCCTTGCCCGTGGTGGATTTGGCTGAGGCTACACGCACCTCCAAAGCTGCGCTGCACGCGCGCCGAAGCGATCCCAGTGTCAAGGCGGGTAAAAAAGCCATCGTCGACAAACACGCCTCGCGCAAACACGGCAGCGGTCACCAACGTGACGTGTTCACCCGCGACTCGGACACCCCCAAGACCGGCCGCCGAAAAGCCGCTAAGCGCGATACCGCAAACACCCCACCCAGCAACCAGCTGGGCTTTGATTTTTAAAGCATGCGCACCATCCTTTTCTGGTTTCGCAACGACTTGCGCCTGCACGACCAACGCGCACTGCAACAAGCCATCGCCCACGCCCAAACGCACAACCAAGCCTTGTTATTGGTCTATGTGCACGAACCCATACAAGACGAGCCCACGGCCTGGGGCTTTCGCCGCATGGGCGGGCACCGCAGGTGGTTTGTGGCCGATGCGCTGCAAGACCTGCAAACTTCATTGAAGGCCATGGGGCAGCCACTGGTGCTGCTGCACGGCAGTGCGGCCGATGTGCTGCCCGCCTGCGCCCGCCTGGTGCAATCCGACACCGTATTTTGTGAGGACATCGCCGCGCCCGAAGAAGAAGCACAGGTGCAAGCGCTGATCAGCGCAGGCCTCACAGTCAAAACCCTTTGGCAGTCCAGCCTGATCGAACCCGACGCTCTACCCTTTGCAGCCGAAAACATGCCGCAGGTGTTCACCGAGTTTCGCCAACGCATCGAATCGGCGCGGCTCAAGCCCGTGGCACCGCTACCCGGACCCACCCAATTGCTTAGCCCTCCGAACGACAACTTGATCGCCTTGAACACCTTGCCAGGTTTTACCGACAACCCCTTCACGCTGCTGCAAGCCCACACCGAAGTCGATTCGCAAGACCACTCGAATGTGCGCTCGAACCTTCCTTACACTAAAGGTCAGTTCCGGGGCGGTGAGACCAGCGCTTTGGCGCACCTGCAAAACTACCTCACTCCGCCTTGGCCCGACCGCTACAAACAAACCCGCAACGCCTTGCAAGGTGAGCACACCAGCAGCCTCTGGTCTCCCTGGCTGGCCACAGGCGCGGTATCGGCTCGCCGCATTTGGGCAGACCTACACGCCTACGAACAAACCCACGGCAGCAACGACGGCACCTATTGGCTTTGGTTTGAGCTGCTGTGGCGCGACAACTTCCGCATGCTGCACCTGCAACACGGCCCACAACTTTATACCGCGCGGGGTTTGTCGAGCTTGCCCAAGCCCAAACACTTTCCCAAAGACTTTCAACGCTGGTGTTCAGGCCAAACGGGGGAGGCGATTGTTGATGCGGGCATGCGCGAGCTGGCAGCTACCGGCTTCACCTCCAACCGGATGCGACAGATCGTGGCGAGCTATTTGGTGCATGACCTTTCATGCGACTGGCGTGCGGGAGCTGCGTGGTTTGAGTCGCAGCTGGTGGATTTCGATGTCTGCAGTAACCAAGGCAACTGGCTTTATATCAGTGGGCGTGGGACCGATCCAAGAATGGGTCGGCGTTTTAACCCCACCAAACAAACGCAATACCACGACCCGCATGGCCATTACCGAAAAATCTGGCTCTAAAGCAGCAGATTAACTTCTGGGTTTCATCCAACTGCGAGGAACTTAAACTCCCAAAGCTTGTGCGCCTTCTACTAAAAAACGCACGCGTCGCACACCATTCCACTCATCCGCATCTAATCGAAAGGCCAACGTCACCTTGGCTGGTAAGGGCTCGGTATGGCTGAACCAAATGGCATCTATGGGTTGGCCTTGGTGTTTAAGCTTGAGGGCCAAATGTTTTTCACCCACCAAGCGCTGAGAAATAATTTCAACATCTTCGCTAAACGTAGGTGCAGCAAAGCCTTGCCCCCAAACTTCATGGTGCAAGGTGTCCACCAAATCGACCCGGCGGTACTCTGGTGCGAGCGGTCCGTCGGTGGCAAGTTGACGCTGCAAGGTGGCCGCATCCAGCCATTCGTGTGCGACTTCGCTCAGCGCGTTTTCAAAGGTATCGAAATGTTCCTCAGCAACCGTGCATCCCGCCGCCATCGCGTGACCGCCAAAGCGCAGCAAAACGCCGGGATACCGTTTGGCAACCAAGTCCAATGCGTCGCGCAAATGAAAACCTGGAATGGATCGCCCCGATCCTTTGAGCTCATGCTCTTTCCCGGGCGCTTGGCTAGCCGCAAAAACGAAGGCGGGGCGGTGGAGTTTGTCTTTGATGCGTGACGCAACAATACCCACCACGCCTTCATGAAAATCGGGGTCAAAGACGCAGATAGCGGGTGGCGGCTCGTCGCCTTCATCAAACAAGGATTCAGCCACTTGCATCGCTTGCTCGCGCATATCGCCCTCAATCACGCGGCGTTCGCGGTTTATGGTGTCCAACGTACGGGCCAGTTCATCGGCGTGGCTAGGGTCGTCCGTCAACAGACACTCAATGCCCAAAGTCATGTCAGACAGACGGCCCGCTGCGTTGATGCGTGGACCCAAAGCGAAACCAAAATCAAAGGTGGTGGCCGTCGCTGCTTGGCGACCGGATGCGACAAACAAACTGGCCATGCCAGCAGGCATCGCCAAAGCGCGAACGCGCTTGAGCCCTTGGGCGACCAAGCGGCGGTTATTGGCATCGAGCTTGACCACGTCAGCCACCGTTCCCAGCGCCACCAAAGGCAACAAGGCGTCGAGTTTGGGCTGCTGGGCTGCAGTTGTAAAAACACCACGCTTGCGCAGCTCAGCGCGAAGGGCCAACAGCACATAAAACATCACGCCCACACCTGCCAAGGCTTTACTCTCAAAGGTACAGCCAGGTTGGTTGGGGTTCACGATCACATCAGCGGTTGGCAAGCTGGCTGCGGGTAAATGGTGGTCAGTCACAAGCACTTGCAGCCCCAAAGCCCTGGCGTGGGCCACGCCTTCAATGCTGGCAATGCCGTTGTCTACCGTGATCAAGACATCGACGCCTTGGTCAAAAACCCTCTGAGCGATGGGAGCTGTCAGACCGTACCCATCTACCACCCGATCGGGCACTAAATAACTCACGTTTTTGGCTCCGAGCAGTTTTAGGCCACGTACCGCAACCGCACAGGCCGTTGCGCCGTCACAGTCGTAATCTGCCACGATGCACAGGCGTTTATTTTGTGCAATCGCATCCGCCAATAAGGTGGCCGCGCTGTCAATTCCGAGCAATGTCTCAGGCAGCAGAAGCTTGGTTAAAGCGTTATCGAGCTCGTCGGGATGTTGTACCCCGCGCGCTGCGTACAAGCGTGCGAGCAAGGGGTGAACCCCCGCTTGTTCAAGCGCCCACACGCTGCGCGGAGGGATATCTCTGGGGGTGATATTCATAGGGAGAGGAGGGTGGAAGCCAGCGAGGGCGGTTGAATTCGGTTGCGCAAACGCTGCCACAGGTTTTGGGGCTGGTACCCAAAGGTTTGCGCTTGGGTTGCGCCGCAGAGCGAAATTTGCGCATTCTGTACATCGGACAAAAGCGTTTTCAAATGCCCTTGGTCAATCGCATGCCAAGCCGCCATCCATGCGTATGCATCATCCCGCAGCGCTGGCGCTTGCAATTGATTCAGGACGTCGACGTCTGGCAACGAGGGCAAGCTGCTTGCGGCATCGGTCAAATTTCCGGTGCCACTCAGCCAAAACGAACTCACTGGCAAAGCGCCGCGAGCGGTTCGCGCATCGTTGATGGGGTGGGTATAGAGCAGCATTTGCATTTCGTTTTGCAAACGGCGAATCGTCTTGGCTTGGGATTGTCTTGGTATCCATGGATCAACGGGCTGCCCTTGAACGCGCTCTAGAGACGCGCTCGGAAAATCACGTAAAAGCGGGCCTTGCGCAATCCAAGTTCCTGCGTCTAACCACTGCAAAGTCAGACCGTCTTCTAAAAAGTAGGGCGCCATCGCTTGCATCAAGGCCTGAGATTCAGAATCTTGAAGTGCGAGCTCGGTTGGATCGGTCATCGCCACATGGTCGGCCTGCACTTTGAGGTGACACGGCGTGATCAACGCGCTGTCAGATAAGCCTGTTTTGATAGCAGCCCAAGGAATGAGGCCATCGGCAAAGCAGTCACTGGTCGCGATTCGCTCCGACAAGGTCGATAAATCAGTGCTAAGCCCGTTAATCTGAGAGGCCACAGGCATGGCCAAAAGTAATTGATGCAAGTGGGGCAGTTGTAGCTGAGCCACAGCCAAACGGCATTGGTTTCCAAGGGGGGCGGCAAACGGAATCACGAGGTGCATCCTTGCATTGTCTCGCACTGGGAAAACCCGGCCGCACAATGCCACAATATCTGGGTGAAACAAATTCCTTACGAA
>QYPA01000059.1 GCA_007279715.1 Comamonadaceae bacterium
ACGCAATGGCAAATCGCGGTAGCTTTTTATGCCTTGCTTAAAAATAAGAATGTGCCCCGGGCAATTCATGGGCTTAAGCGCATAGTCCCGCTTCTCAGACTCCGTGGTGAACATGTTTTCGCGGTACTTATCCCAGTG
This sequence comes from Comamonadaceae bacterium, assembly GCA_007279715.1. Classification (GTDB taxonomy): domain Bacteria; phylum Pseudomonadota; class Gammaproteobacteria; order Burkholderiales; family Burkholderiaceae_C; genus Allorhodoferax. Next base: position 139 of record QYPA01000059.1, read on the forward strand.
CCCGGTTTTTTCCCACAAGGTTTTGTCAATGATTTGGGGACCTTTGACTTCCAAGTAGCCGTTGTCTTGGTAGACCTTGCGCATGTATTGTTCAACGCCTTGCCACAAAGTCCAGCCTTTGGGATGCCAAAACACCAAACCAGGCGCGTGTTCGTCGATATGAAACAAATCCAGTTCGCGGCCGAGCTTGCGATGGTCGCGCTTTTCAGCCTCTTCAATCATCGTTAGATGTTGTTGCAGCTCGTCTTTAGTTGCCCAAGCGGTCCCGTAAACACGTTGCAGCATTTCGTTGTTGTGATCGCCGCGCCAATACGCCCCTGCGAGCTTCATCAGTTTGAAATGTTTTAACTTGCCCGTGCTGGGAACGTGGGGGCCTCGGCACAGGTCTTCAAATTTGCCTTCGCGGTACAAAGACACATCTTCGTTACTCGGGATGCTAGAAATGATTTCTGCTTTGTAGTGTTCGCCCAAACCTTCGAAATACGCAACCGCTTCGTCACGGGGTAACACCCGGCGAACGACCGGCTCGTCTTGGTTGGCGAGTTCGACCATCTTTTTTTCGATGACCAATAAATCATCGGGAGTGAAAGGCCGTTTGTAGGAAAAGTCGTAGAAAAACCCATGTTCAATCACCGGGCCGATCGTGACCTGTGCGTCTGGGAACAGTTCTTTCACCGCATAAGCCAACAAGTGGGCTGTGGAGTGACGAATCACTTCCAGGCCGTCTGCATCTTTGGCTGTGATGATTGAAAGCTCGCTGTGGGTTGAAATCACATAGCTGGTGTCAACGACTTTGCCGTCGATTTTTCCTGCCAATGCAGCCTTTGCAAGGCCCGCGCCAATTGCGGCCGCGACCTCTGCAACGGTCACAGGACCTGGGTATTCGCGCAAGGATCCATCGGGGAGTGTGATCTGAACCATAGTCTCAAAGTAAAAAAGCGCGGCAGGAGCCGCGCTTAGGGTGTAAAACGCTAAGGCAGATTTTACGCTGCCCTTTGCATCGTTCTCGCTCTTAGTGGAACTGCTCTTCTTCGGTAGAGCCTGTCAGCGCAGTCACGCTTGACTTACCGCCTTGAATCACGGTCGTGACTTCGTCAAAGTAACCGGTTCCGACTTCTTGCTGGTGACTCACAAAAGTGTAGCCACGGTCGCGCGCTGCAAACTCAGGCTCTTGAACCTTCTCTACGTAGGCGGTCATACCGCGAGCCACATAGTCCTGCGCCAAGTCAAACATGTTGTACCACATGGAATGAATGCCTGCCAAGGTGATGAACTGGTACTTGTAACCCATCGCACCGAGCTCGCGTTGGAACTTGGCGATGGTTGCGTCGTCCAAATTTTTCTTCCAATTGAAAGACGGTGAGCAGTTGTAGGCTAACATTTTTCCTGGGTGCTTAGCGTGTACGGCGTCAGCAAACTTCTTCGCAAATTCCAAATCTGGTGTGCCGGTTTCACACCACACCAAGTCTGCATATTCAGCATAGGCAACAGCCCGAGAAATCGCTTGGTCGATACCTTTTTTGGTTTTGTAAAAACCTTCAGCGGTACGCTCACCGGTCAAGAAAGGTTTGTCGTTTTCATCATAGTCGCTGGTTAACAAATCGGCGGCTTCTGCGTCGGTACGCGCAATGACCAAAGTTGGAACGCCACAAACGTCAGCCGCCATTCGCGCTGCAATCAGTTTTTGGCAAGCTTCAGCGGTAGGCACCAGTACTTTGCCGCCCATGTGGCCGCATTTTTTAACGGAAGCCAATTGGTCTTCCCAATGCACACCAGCCGCACCGGCTTTGATCATTGCCTTCATCAATTCAAAGGCATTGAGAACGCCACCAAAGCCCGCTTCCGCGTCAGCAACGATGGGCGCGAAGTTGTCGATATAACCCTTGTCACCAGCGTCAATGCCCTTGGAGTGTTGGATTTCATCGGCGCGGCGGAAGGTATTGTTGATGCGCTCAACGACGGTCGGTACGGAGTCCACAGGGTACAAAGACTGGTCTGGGTACATCGAAGCGTAGGAGTTATTGTCCGCAGCGACTTGCCAGCCTGACAAATAGATTGCCTTCACACCGGCTCTCACCTGTTGCATCGCTTGTCCGCCTGTCAAAGCACCTAGGCAATTGACATAGGGCGCGGTGTTGACCAAATCCCACAGTTTTTCAGCACCACGACGAGCGAGTGTGTGCTCAATTGGAAAGGACCCCCGTAAACGAACGACGTCTGCAGCCGAATATCCACGGGTGATACCTTTCCAGCGGGGGTTGGTTGCCCAGTCTTTTTCAAGGGCGGCAATTTGCTGTTCGCGGGACAGTTGTTCAGTGATTGATTGAGGCATGGTGTCACTCCAGAGTTGATAAAACAGGGACGCTTGTCGCTTGACTTGCTTAGCGTGTAGGGCTTGATTCTAAGTCTTATATAAGACATAAGAGCGAATCAAGGCTATCACTAAATTATTTAATTTATATTTATAAATCAATAGCTTAGGTTGTTTTATTCAAATTTTATTGAGGAGTAACACGGAAAAAATCTTGTGGGAGACCAAAAAAAGCCGCCATATTTCATATTAAGAAAAGCAAAGGCGTATCTTAAAAGGCCTAAAAAAGGTAAAGGCCTGGCGCAGTGAAAAATTTAGCTTGAAAAAGTTTCTCTCGCGCGACGCCGCGTTTGTCGTGCAACCCACACGCTATAAACCACGATCGCGATAGTGACAGTAGTTATCAAAAGAGTCGCTGCCGCATAAATCGTGGGGTTGATGCCGCGGCGGGCATAACTAAAAATAACTTGGGGCAGCGTATTGACCCCGGGGCCCGATAAAAATTCTGAGATCACAACGTCATCAAATGAGAGCGTGAAAGACAACAAGAACGCCGCCAAAATGGCGGGAGCAATATTGGGCAAGGTGACTAAAAAGAAAACTTGGATCGGCCGGGCGCCAAGATCCATCGCTGCCTCTTCGAGCGATCGATCCACATCGAGTAAGCGCGACTGAACAACGACTAAGGCGTAAGCCATACCCAGCAAGGTATGGCCTAAAACGATGGTGAGCATTCCACGCTCGGGCCAACCAAATGCATTTTGAATTCCCACCATCAGCAAAAGCAAAGACAGACCAATCACCACCTCCGGCATAACCAAAGGAGCATTGACCATTCCAGAAAAAATCGTCCGGCCAATAAACTTCTGATATCGAACAAGAACGAAAGCGGCAAACGTCCCTAAAACGGCCGAAAGTACACCCGTAATAGCGGCCACCTTAATGGACAACCAAAATCCCTCCACGATCTTGCTGTCCTTTGCCAAAGCCTCGTACCACCGCATTGAAAACCCCGTAAAACGTGCGTCTTGGCGGGTGCTATTGAAAGAGAAAAGCACCATGAACATCAAAGGCGCATATAGAAATAGAAATACCAAAGCCATCCAGATGGCCCCGACATTTTTTTGGAAAAAAGGTTTCATAACGGTTCAGCGCCCCTCTTTTTCTAAGGAAGAAGCTGCAGCGGCGTGGTAATAAATAACCAAGGGAATAATAATCAAGCCGATCATGGTCACAGCCAAGGCGCTGGCGCGGGGCCAGTTGTTACTGGTAAACATCTCGTCCCACACAACCCGCCCAATCATGATATTTTCTGGGCCTCCAAGCAGCGAAGGGATGACAAACTCTCCGACGGCAGGAATAAATACCAACATAAATCCCGCCACAATTCCGGCTTTGGAAAGCGGGACAGTGATCAACCAAAAAGCCCGCCAAGGCGAGGCCCCTAAATCGTGTGCCGCTTCCAGCAATCGAAAGTCCATCTTCACCAGGTTGGCGTACAAGGGCAAGACCATAAACGGTAAATACACATAGGTCATCCCCACCAACATAGAGACGCTCGTGTACAGCATTTGAATAGGCTGATCTGTCAAACCCAGCGCCATCAGGGTTTGGTTCAAAATACCTTGGTCCGCCAAAATCCCTTTCCAAGCGTAAATCCGCAAAAGAAACGACGTCCAAAAAGGAAGCATGACCATCATCAAGAGACCGGGCCGGTATCTTTCTTGGGATCTGGCAATGAAGTAAGCAAAGGGATAGCCAATCACAAGGCACAGCACCGCCGTGCAAAAAGCATACGCAATAGAGCGCAAGTAGGCTTCTACATACAAGGTCTGAAAAAGACCCCCGCCTTCGTTGTTTCGAAAGATAGAGCCATAGTTTTCATACTTCAGACTCAAAACGCCTTTTTGAGCGTCCCACAGCGGTTTAAAGGGATGGATATCCATCCCCATATCCACGAAGCTGATGTAAAGCAAGATCAAAAACGGGAGCAAGAAAAAAGCGATCACCCACGCATAGGGCACGCCAATCACCCAACGCCGGCCAAAGAATGTCGACTTAAGCACGCAAAACAACTCCAGCACGGTCATCCCACCAAAAGAAAATATCGTCATCCCAGGTGATATCACTGAGCTCTTGGTGAGACGTATTGGCCTCCATGATTTTGATGCGTCTACCGTCGCTGGCTGCAACGATAAATGTGTTGTAAGAACCGAAATAAGCGATTTCTTTGACCTTACCGGTAAACACATTGCAATGAACGGACGGACGCTCTTTGCTAATCTCGATTTTTTCAGGGCGAATGGCCAAAGTCACCGGCATATGGAGTGCGCCGCTCAAACCGTGGCCGACTTGAATCAGTCCTAAAGGTGTTTCCACCACACAGTGGTCAGGCGCATCAACGGTCAACGTTCCATCGATCAAGTTCACACTGCCAATAAAGTCCGCCACAAAGCGGTTCGCCGGATGCTCGTAAATTTCTTCTGGAGAACCCACTTGCAATACGCGGCCTTTGCTCATCACCGCGATACGGCCTGCCATCGTCATGGCCTCTTCTTGGTCGTGGGTCACCATCACGCAGGTGACGCCGACTTTTTCAATGATGTTGACCAACTCAAACTGGGTTTGTTCTCGTAACTTTTTATCTAATGCGCCCAAAGGCTCGTCCAGTAATAAAAGCTGGGGCCGTTTGGCCAAACTCCGGGCCAATGCAACCCGTTGCTGCTGACCGCCGGACAGCTGATGGGGTTTGCGTTTGGCGAAGGCATTGAGCTGAACCAAG
>QYPA01000003.1 GCA_007279715.1 Comamonadaceae bacterium
ACCAAGGTGTAATTGGCATCGTCCGGGATACCTGGCATGGTGGCAGCCCATTCCACATATTTCTTTCTCATGTCAGCAAGACGTTCCGGTTCCCGATCGCAGAGGTTGGCACGCTCGCGCACATCTGTTTCAATATTGAAGAGAAACTCGTGCCCATCAAGTTTGAGATACTTCCAAGCACCATCAATAACCGCCCACTGGTTACGATATTTCATCCGCCAATACATGGGGCGAGCGCAGAGCACATGAGGATTTCGAAGATTGGGGAGCATGTTTATGCCATCGAGTGGATAGTCCGCGTGCGCTTTAGTGCCTGCGGCAGCCAGTAACGTGGGCATCCAGTCCATGGTCATCATCTGTTGCTGACTTTTCCCGCCGGGTGCAATCTGTCCCGGCCAGCGTGCAATTAAAGGAACGCGCAGCCCCCCCTCCAGTAAATCCATCTTTTTCCCGACAAAAGGCCAGGTGTCTGAAAACCGCTCGCCACCGTTGTCACTGGTGAAAACTACCAAAGTGCTGTCGTCCAGTCCTTGATCTTGCAAGGTTTTTAGTATTCGACCAATGCCCTCGTCCATATGGTGGATCATGCGTTGGTAAACGGGCAATGAGCCACCGTCAACATGATGAATGTTGGTACCTACCCGCTTGGACTCTTCTTCGTCGTCCCGTGTTTCCCAGGGCCAGTGCGGGGCGGTGTAGTGAACACTCAACATAAAAGGTTGTGCGCTAGTCTGCCGGTTGATAAAGTCGCAGGCGCGATCAGTGATCACATCGGTGAGATAGCCCTGCGCCTGCGCTGGCTGGGAACCATCCATTAGGTCTCGCGAGCCCTCGAACGACAGGTAGGAAAAATAGTCGACTGCACCACTCACCGGGCCAAAAAACTCGTCGTAACCGCTCAGCAAAGGACCAAAATTTGGCGGATACCCCAGATGCCATTTTCCTATCAACCCAGTGCGGTAGTTTTGCTCTCGAAGCAATGAAGGTAGGGTTGGATGCTCTGGTGGTAGTCCAATCAACTCAGGATTATTTCCGGATCGGCGGGTAAGTGGCTCCTCTGCTGCTCCCCGAAGCCTGTACTGGTAGCGACCAGTCATAAGCGCAAATCTTGTCGGCGAACAAACTGGCGAGTTGGAATAGGCTTGCATAAATTGCATCCCCTGTGCGGCCATGGCATCAAGACATGGGCTTACCGGTCCAAATGCAGCCAGTCTCCCACCATAGCAACCCAGGTCGGCATACCCTAAGTCGTCTGCTAAGACAAAAACAATGTTGGGTGCTTGGGTCAGCCGTAAGTGCTGCTGAGGGGCTTCAAGATGACTCATACAGAGCTCCTTTGGTTTGGGATGCGACGCGATAGCGGCCAGATTAACGTTTCAGCATGCATTCAAAAAATTTGAGGTTTTGATCGGTACTTTTAGGGCTTGCACAATTATTTAATTTCAGTCATACTTGCTCAAGTATAGGTGAATATTCACTCAATGTCTACTAAAAAATCTCCTTCAATTTCATCCGCGAACGGCAAGAAACCAACGTCTGCGAAACCGTTTGACCCTGGTGATTGGCCGATAGTCTGGATGGCGCGTGCCGAAAGGCAGCATGCTCGAAATGCAAGCATGCTATTGGCCCCTTTAGGCATGCACCACAGGGAATTTCGACTTCTGTCACTCTTGGCAAAAGTCGATGCTATGCCCATCAGCGAACTGGCCGAAATGGCTGTCCTAGAGCGACCAACAGTTAGCAAAATGATCGATCGACTGCAGGCCGAGGGCTGGGTCGAACGCGTTGAACACGCCTACGACCGGCGTAGCTCTCCTCTGACACTGACAAAAATCGGCCGCGCCAAAGTCGATGCGGCTATCCCCATTGTTGAAGGCTTGCTCCGTGAATACCAGAACGGTATGTCGCCAACCGAGCGCGACCATTTCATGGCGATCCTCAAAGAGTTTTATCTGCGGGTACAGCATGCCCGCTCTAGCCCCTTCGACTTAGCCACGGATGGGCAAAGTTGATTAATTTTTAAGGAGACATCCATGCATAAACTCAACCTCAAAACAGCATCAGAACCGTTCGCCAACAGCTGGCAAAAAAATAAACGGCGATTTGATCAGCCCTCATCAAAAATCCTCCAATTCATAAGTATCTGCCTGGGACTTTTACTCGCAACGCTAAGCCTAGGAAGCGCTGCACAAGAGCGTTATCCAAGCCGAACCGTGCGGATCATCGTCCCTTGGGGACCGGGTACGCCGCCCGATGTAGCAGCAAGGGTCGTGGCGAGCAAATTGCCAGAACTTCTAAAGCAGCCAGTTATCGTGGAGAACCGTCCTGGCGCCTCTGGCACGATTGGATTGGCCGAAGTCGCCAGGTCGCCCGCAGATGGATACACCATAGGCGCTCTCCATTATTCGACTGCGGCCATCGCATCCCTTTATCCGCAGTTCAAAGTGGACTTGGTAAAGGACATGAAAGGCGTGGGGCAGATGGAATGGGGACACAACATCTTGGTTGTTAGTCCATCGTTGGGGGTCAAAACAGTTGCAGAGCTAATTGAATACGTTAAACGCAACCCTTCCACGTTTGCTTCAGCTGGGGTCGGTACACCTGCGCATTTGTCAGGCGTCATGTTCCAGCGCGCTACGAACACCGAGGCCACTCACATCCCTTACAACCAATTTGGTCAAGCGGTGCTAGACGTCTCAACGGGTCGCGTGACCTATATGGTTTTGGCGGCCCCGGCAGCCGTCCCGCAGATCCTAGGTGGAAAGCTTCTTGCACTTGCGGTGACCGGCCCTACACGCAACAGCAACGTTCGCGATATCCCAACCGTATCAGAGCTCAAACTTGCTAGCATGCAGTCGCGGACCTGGTCAGGGCTGGTGGTCCGTTCTGACACGCCCAAAGAAGTGATTGATCGCCTTAGCCGAGATATTGCCAGCGTCATGGCGATGCCAGAAGTACGCGAGAGTTTGGCAAAGCAGCAGATTGAAATACCCATGGAAACGACTGAGCAATTCAGGGACTTGATTCGCAAGGATGTTGAATTCGGCGCGAATTTTGTCCGGGTCAACGGTATTAAATTGGACTAAGTAAGTCCTTGCACTCCACGTGTAATCCAAGCGCGTGGAGTGCAAGCGATAAAGGGAAAATCGCGAGGGCGGCTTGATAGGTCAGCGCCCCAGGTCTTTGGCGCTGACACCTGCGATACCCCAATTCGCTTTGGGCACTTCTTGAATCAACACACGAACGGCACTCACCGGAGCTCCAACGGCTTCAACCAAGGCTTGGGTGACTTTTTCGATGACAGCGCGCTTTTGTTCTTCTGTTCGACCTTCCAGCATATAGATTTGAGCAAATGGCATAAAGATTCTCCGTTTGAAATATGAATAGTCTTAGACAAAGCGAAGGCTTGTGCTTCCCATGCCCTGGACACGAAGGGTGACGTTATCGCCCGCCTGCACGGCCACTGCCTCTGTAATGCCACCCGACAAGATGAGGCTACCCGCAGGGATGCACTGTCCACGAGCTCCAAGGTGATTGGCTAACATCGCAATGGATGCTGCAGGGTGACCTAAGACCGCTGCCCCCGCACCGAAAGCGACAGGCAGGCCGTTTTTCTCGAGCACGATGCCAATGGTACGCAGATCCACCCCAGAGACTCCCATGGGCTGTCCGCCCACTACAAAGCGCACGGCCGAAGTGTTGTCTGCTACGACGCTCTTCAGGTCAAATTTAAAATCACGGTAACGGCTGTCGATGACTTCAATACCTGGCATCACAAAGTCGGTGGCAGCCAGCACGCTACCAATATGGCAACCCGGCCCACGCAATTCGGCCTTGGTAACAAAAGCAATTTCAGGTTCGACTTTGGGATGAATCAATTCACTCATGCGGCATTCACCACCGTCGGGCACCGCGTAATAGTCAGCCATAAAGCCAAAAACCGGCGTATCCACGCCCATTTGTTTCATCTTGGCGTGCGAGGTCAAGCCAGCTTTGAGGCCGACGATTCGGCAACCGCGCGCGACTTTGCGCCGGCGCAATTCGTCTTGAATGGCGTAGGCGTCGTCCCAGTCCATATCGGGATAGTCGTCGGTGATTTTGGTAGTGTCCTGCGCTTGCAGTTCACAGTTTTCCAGCCGTTCGGCAAGAGCGGCAATAGTGGCAAGGTCGAGTTTCATGCGGCGGCTTTCTGGGTTGTGTGGCGGTTGCGGGCCATGGTCATAGCGGTGTCTTCAATCATGTCTTCTTGTCCGCCGACCATGCCTCGGCGCCCAAGCTCAACGAGTAAGTCACGTGCCGGCACCCCGTACTTGGCGCCTGCGCGCTTGGCAAATAGTAAGAAGCTGGAATACACGCCGGCGTAACCCAGGGTGAGCGAGTCGCGGTCGATGCGGATGATGTGGTCCATGATGGGCACGACCAGGTCTTCGGCCACATCTTGGATCTTGAATACGTCCACGCCGGTCTCAATGCCCATGCGAGCGCATACGGCAATAAACACTTCCATTGGCGTATTACCAGCGCCTGCACCCAAGCCTGCAGCAGCGGCATCAATCCGGTTGGCACCCGCTGCCACAGCGGCAATCGAGTTGGCAATGCCCATGGCCAAATTGTGGTGGCCGTGAAAGCCCAGTTCGGTCTCGGGTTTGATGGCATGGCGAACGGCCGTCAGGCTCGCAGTCACGTCTTCAGGCAGCATGTAACCCGCCGAATCGGTTACGTAGATGCAGTTGGCTCCGTAACTCTCCATGAGCAAGGCTTGGCTTACGAGTTTTTCGGGGCTGGCCATGTGGGCCATCATCAAAAATCCAACCGTATCCAAACCCAGCGCTCGCGCCTTGTTGATGTGCTGCTCTGAAACATCAGCCTCTGTGCAATGGGTCGCAACGCGGATGGTGCCCACACCCAGGTCTTTGGCCATGAGCAAGTGGTCCACCGTTCCGATACCTGGAATTAAAAGAGCTGAGACTTTGGCTTGCTTCATTTGAGGGATGACAGCGCCCAAATACGCTTCGTCGGTGTGCGCGGGGAAACCGTAATTGACCGAACTGCCGCCCAAGCCATCGCCGTGGGTGACTTCGATCAGCGGGACGCCTGCAGCGTCCAATCCGCAAGCAATACTTTTCATTTGATCCAACGTCATCAAGTGGCGTTTGGGGTGCATGCCGTCGCGCAGCGTCATGTCGTGGACGGTGATTTTTTTACCTTGAAGTGTCATAGTGTTTCTCTGTGTGGGGTTCAGGCAGTTTCAGCGATGTCGGTGGCCTGTAATACGAGCCGACCAGCGATGATTTCTTCGGCAAACATTTCGGCGGTTCGGGCCGCCGCAGCGGTCATGATGTCGAGGTTGCCAGCGTACTTAGGCAGGTAGTCGCCCAAGCCTTCAACCTCTAAAAACACAGAGACTCGGTTGCCATCAAAAACGGGGCCGTTGACTAGGCGATAACCGGGTACATATTTTTGCACTTCAGCCAACATCTGGTGAATAGAGGCCGTGATTTTTTCTTGATCAGGTTCGGTTTCGGTCAAGCAGTGAACGGTGTCACGCATCATCAGTGGCGGCTCGGCCGGGTTTATGATGATGATGGCCTTGCCTTGCTTTGCCCCGCCAACTTTCTCAACCGCACCGGCCGTGGTGCGGGTGAATTCATCGATGTTCTTGCGCGTGCCCGGGCCCACCGATCGGCTCGACACCGTAGCCACGATCTCGCCGTAGGCCACGGGCTGAACCCGGCTGACCGCTGCCACCATGGGAATGGTGGCCTGTCCGCCGCAGGTGACCATGTTGACATTCATCTCGCCCTTGCCTAATTGCTCCATCAGGTTGACCGGCGGAACGCAAAAAGGGCCGATGGCTGCAGGAGTCAAGTCGATCATCAGCACGCCCAGAGCGTTGAGCTTGCGAGAATTCTCGGCATGCACATAGGCGCTGGTGGCGTCAAAGGCGATTTGTACGCCGTCAGCCAAAACATGGGGCAGTAAACCGTCCACGCCGTCAGCCGTGGTTTTAATGCCCATTTCGCGGGCGCGTTTGAGGCCGTCGGACTCGGGGTCAATTCCCACCATCCATACCGGCTCGAGCACTGGGCTACGCTGCAACTTGGCGAGTAGATCAGTGCCAATATTTCCAGGTCCGATCAAGGCACATTTAATTTTTTTCATGAAAACTCCGTAAATAAAATCTAAATAAGGGAACGCACCACGCCGCCCTCAACGCGCAACGCAGCGCCATTGGTGGCGGCAGCGCGGGGGCTGCAGACGTAGGCGACCATGGCCGCCACTTCGCCCGGCTCGATAAATCGCTGCAGCAGAGAGGTAGGGCGGGCATATTTAAAAAAATCTTCTTCCGCTTCTACCAGGGTCTGCCCGGCATTGCGCGCTAGGGTGGTGAAAAAATCAACCGCGCCCTCGGTGCGGGTGGGGCCCGGCAATACCGAATTCACCGTCACGCCGGTGCCGGCGCAGGTTTCTGCCAAACCGCGTGACACTGACAACTGCGCCGACTTACTCATGCCGTAATGCACCATGTCCCCCGGCGGACAAATACCCGACTCGCTAGAGATAAAAACCACACGACCCCATCCGCGCTCTTGCATACGCGCTAGGTGGTGGCGAGCCATACGCACTCCGCTGAGCACATTGACCTCAAAAAAACGCAGCCAGTCGGCGTCGGTAATCTGCGCAAAGTCTTTAGGCTCGAAGATGCCTAAGTTGTTCACCAAAATATCTTGCTCGCCTGCAGCAGCGAGCAGCATCTTGCAACCTTCAGCTGAAGCCAAATCTACCGCGACTCCATGCACTATGGCGCCTGGTACTTGTGCGCGTAGGCGCTCCAAGGCAGCGTCAAGTCGCGCAGGATCGCGTCCATTGAGCGTGACGTGTGCGCCTTCGGATGCGAGTTCACAGGCAATGGCCCAGCCTATGCCTGCGCTGGAGCCTGTAACAAGTGCGCGCTTACCTTCAAGTTGAAGATCCATTGATTTTTTTACCTTGTCTTTTTAGACGACAACTAGCTTTAAAACATCGCCGCGTTCAAACAAAGCGCACCGAGCAGCTACCTAGGCCGCCGATAGAAACGCGGAAGTTGTCGCCGGCTTTGGCGGGGTGCATGGCTGCGAGCGCACCGGAAAGAATGACTTCACCAGCCTTTAGTCCAATACCCAGTCGCCCTAAAGTGTTGGCCAACCAAGCCACCGCGTTCACCGGTGAGCCCAGTGCAGCCGCCCCAGCTCCAGCGCCAATGATGTCGCCGTTTTTTTCAAGCACCATGCCGCAGGTGGATAAGTCCACCCGCCGCGGATCCACCGCACAGTCGCCAAGCACAAATACGCCACACGAGGCGTTATCGGCCACGGTGTCTTGGATCTTGATCTTCCAATCGCGAATGCGTGAGTCCACAATTTCAAAGCAGGGCATCACACACTCTGTAGCAGCCAAGACATCAGCGTTGCTGATGCCAGGGCCCATCAGGTCTTTCTTCAGAATAAAGGCGATCTCGCCTTCGGCCTTGGGCTGGATCAAGGTGCGGGTGTCGATCGACTGGCCTTCGTTGTAAATCATGCCATCGAGCAGATAACCAAAGTCAGGTTGGTAAACACCCAGCATGTTCATCACCGCAGCCGAGGTAACGCCAATTTTTTTTCCCACAATGCGTTCACCCGCCTGAAGGCGGCGAGAGAGCATGCGCTGCTGAATGTGGTACGCGTTTTCGATGGTGATATCGAGGTAGCGGGTGGTGAGTGGATCAACCACGGTTTGGGTGGACATGGCGTGGTAGAGCTCGTCGCCCAGGGTTTCGATCAGGGAGGTTTGCATGGGGTTGGAGGTCCTGCGTGTAGTAAATGAATCGGGATAGAAAGCTGTGTGTCAGGCGGTAGCGATGGCATCGGCCTCAGCGAAAAAGTTTTCCAGCAACTGGGCAAAGCGGGCGGCGTGCTCAATCTGGGTCCAGTGCCCGCACTGGCCAAACACGTGCAACTGCGAGCGCGGAATTTGCTGCGCTAAGGCCAGCGAGGTAGCCAAGGGAATGACCGCATCCTCGCGCCCGTGAACCACCAGCGTGTGGTGCGGTAAGGCACGGATGTCTTTTTCTGGGCTAGCCATAGCATCGATCCAGCGCTGGCGTGGCGCTGGAAACATGGCGCTAAACGACTCCTGAAAACCTGGCTGGATGCTGGCTTGGTAACGCAGCTGCGCCAGTTCGTCTGTCACGCGGCTGCGGTCGAAAGCAAAAATATCAAGCAGTTGGCGCATATGGTCTAGCGATGGCGTGTAGCCCCATGCGGCTTCCAAACCAGGCGTGATTTCAAAAGGCACGCCCACGCTGCCCATTAATACCATTCGGCGAACCCGCGTGGGATGTGCAATGGCCAATGCCAGCGCAAGCGCGCCGCCAAAGGAGTTTCCCACCACGTCGGCTTGGGATATTTCAAGAGCATCGAGAACATCCACTGCCTGCTGCACCCAAGCGTCCATACGATAGTGGGCGTTGTTTCCCGCGTCGTTAGGCCGGTCGGAATAGCCAAATCCAAACAAGTCGGGCGCCAACACACGCCGGCCTTTCGTGAGCACCGGAAGCAATAATCGCCAGTTGGCCCAGGCGCTCACGCCTGCGCCGGAGCCATGCAAGAGCATCACGGGTGGGCCGCTACCCTGGTCGTGCACATTGCTAAAGAAGGTGCCGGTACGAACGCGTTGGCCGATTTCGGGGTTGCTGGCTTGGGTCATGGTCTGCCTTTAGAGTTTGATGCAGACGTTGCGCAGTTCGGTGTAAAACTCCAGCGAATGCACACCCCCCTCGCGACCAATACCCGATGCCTTAGCTCCGCCAAAAGCGGTGCGCAGATCGCGTAAGAACCAGCTATTGACCCAGCAAATTCCAACCTCTACTCGTTTGGCAACACGATGAGCGCAGCCCAGATTC
>QYPA01000118.1 GCA_007279715.1 Comamonadaceae bacterium
CGCGATGGCGATGGCGCAGCGGCTATGCGTTACACCGAAGCCCGCTTGGCAAAAATCACCAGCCTCTTGCTCGATGAGATTGACCAAGGCACGGTCGACTTCACGCCCAACTACGACGGCTCCACCGAAGAGCCCCGGCAACTGCCAGCGCGTTTGCCTTTCGCCCTTCTTAATGGGGCCAGTGGCATTGCGGTGGGTTTGGCGACCGAAATCCCAAGCCACAACCTGCGCGAAATTGCAGACGCCTGCGTCGCCTTGATTAAAACGCCAGCCTTGTCTGAAGCGGATTTGTATGCGCTGGTTCCTGGCCCGGACTACCCCGGCGGCGGACAGATCATCAGCAGCAGCGCGGATATTGCCGACGCCTACCGAACTGGGCGTGGCTCGCTCAAGGTGCGAGCGCGTTGGAAAATTGAAGATCTGGCGCGTGGCCAGTGGCAGTTGGTGGTCACCGAATTGCCTCCGGGCGTGAGCTCTCAACGCGTCTTGGAAGAAATTGAAGAACTTACCAACCCCAAAGTCAAGGCCGGTAAAAAAGCACTTTCGCAAGACCAAACCCAGCTCAAGGGCAGTATCTTGGCGGTGCTGGATGTGGTGCGAGACGAGTCAAGCAAAGATGCGGCAGTGCGTTTGGTGTTTGAGCCCAAAACCAGCCGAACCCAACAAGCCGAATTGATCACGGCCTTGTTGGCGCACACCAGCCTTGAAACCTCCAGCCCGATCAATCTCACGATGGTGGGGCTTGACGGCCGGCCCACCCAAAAGTCGTTCCGGCAAATGTTGACCGAGTGGATCGCGTTTCGCCAAAGCACCATCGAAAAGCGTTCGCGCTTTCGCTTAGGCAAAGTGTTAGATCGCACGCATATTTTGGAAGGCCGCCAAACGGTTTTACTCAATATTGACGAAGTCATCGCCATCATCCGCCAATCGGACGAGCCCCGCACCGCCCTGATGGAGCGCTTCAAGCTCTCCGAGCGCCAAGCCGACGACATCTTAGAAATCCGACTGCGCCAACTTGCCCGCCTTGAAGCCATCAAAATTGAACAAGAGTTGGCAGAGCTGCGTGATGAACAGAAAAAACTCGAAGAAATACTCGGCAGCCCCGCAGCCTTGCGCCGCTTGATGGTCAAAGAAATTGAGGTCGATGCCAAAACCTTTGCCGATCCCCGACGTACGCTGATTCAAGCGGAGAAAAAAGCCGTGGCGGAAGTCAAAATTGTTGATGAACCCGTTACCGTGGTGGTCAGCGACAAAGGCTGGGTTCGCGCCCGCACGGGCCACGGGCATGACGCCACGAGCTTTGCTTTTAAAGCCGGTGACACTTTGTATGGAACCTTTGAATGCCGAAGTGTTGATACCTTGTTGGCGTTTGGCTCCAATGGTCGGGTTTACTCGGTTGCCGTTTCCTTGCTCCCCGGCGGTCGCGGCGATGGACAGCCAGTCACCACGCTGATTGAGCTTGAAGCCGGCACCCAACTGCTGTACTACTTCGCCGGCCCGGTTAGCGCCAAGTTGTTACTCAGCAGCAGCGCGGGCTACGGATTCATTGCCTCAGTAGACAACATGGTCTCTCGCCAAAAAGCGGGCAAAGCTTTTGTCAGCTGCAATGCGGGTGAAGCGCTTTGCGCCCCTTCTTTGGTCTCTGGCGCTAGCTTGCCAGCGGCAAGTTACACCGCCGCTCCTGAGGCTGGCGGTACCGGTCGCAATGACCTCGCAGCAGCTACTCACATCGCCTGCGCCTCCGCGCTGGGACGCATCCTCACGTTTGAAATTTCTGAACTCAAGACCATGGAAAAAGGCGGGCGGGGCTTGATGCTCATTGACCTAGAAGCCAAAGACACCTTGGCGGGTGCGGCGGCCTATACCCGCAGCGTGCGCATTGAAGGCGTGGGCAGAGGTGGGAAAGCCCGCGACGAAACCTTAGAAATCCGCAGCCTGAACAACGCCCGCGCAGCGCGAGCACGCAAAGGCAAAGCGGCTGATCTGGGCTTTAAGCCCTCCAAAATTACTCGAATGGAATAAACCCATACGGCAACCATTGACATGCAAAAAAAAATCGTAATCGTCGGCGGTGGAATTGGTGGTTTGTCTACCGCATTGGCGTGTGGCTATCGGGACCTGCCAGTTCAGTTGATTGAGCGAAACAAAGTTTTCGCAGAAGTCGGCGCGGGCATCCAAATCAGCCCCAATATTGTTCGCCTTTTAGAAGGCTGGGGCCTTAAGGATGGGCTCGATGCCTTGGCGTGTTTTCCGTCTCAGTTGGAAATTCGCAGTGCCCTTAATGCAGACCTTTTGGGTCTTTTGCCCTTGGGCGAGCGGGCGGTGAAACGCTATGGCGCACGGTACGCCACGATTGCGCGGGCTGATTTGCATGGCTTGTTGCTTAAAGCGGTGAATGCGCAAGGTTCTACCCAGCTGATTGTGGGCAACGCGGTGGAGTTTGTCAGCCAAGATGCCAGCGCTGTCACAGTAACCACAGCCGATGGCCAAAACCGCCGCGCCAATGTACTGATTGGTGCCGATGGACTGTGGAGCCAAGTGCGTGACTTTGTTCGCTTAGACGCCCAGCCGCAATTTGCTGGCTACGTGGCCTACCGCGCAATGGTGGCTCAGGCGGATTTGCCTGAGACTTTGCGCAGCCAAGTGATCACCGCTTGGCTCGGACCTGATTTTCATGCAGTTCAGTACCCAGTTCACCACGGCGAGTTGTTGAATGTGGTGATTATTGTGAAGGCCAAGGCGCCTGCGGAACTGGACCAATGGAATCAAACCGCCGAAATGCATGAGCTGCAAGCGCACTTGTCTAATGCGGCTGCGCCCTTGCAAGAATTAGTGAGTGCTATTCCAAAATGGAACTTATGGCCCTTGTGTGGTTTACCTAAGGTACGTAGTGCCCAAGAGTTGGCGTTCGGACGCATCGCCTTGTTGGGCGACGCCGCCCACCCCATGCTTCCCTTCCTTGCCCAAGGCGCAGGCATGGCGATTGAAGATGCCTTTGCCATGGCCGACGTTTTGCAACAGTCCACCCACGACGACGCAGATGCCCTAGAGCGCTTTGCCCGACGTCGCTGGAAGCGTAACGCCCGGGTCCAAGCGGGTGCCGTGCGTAACGGCGAAATTTTTCATGCCACGGGCCTCAAACGCTGGGGCCGCGATACCGCCATGAAACTGTTTGGGGCACGCATGATCGATGTGCCTTGGTTGTACCGGGGGCGTTAGTGACTCGGTCTGCAACCTAGAATATTGGCTTTCACTTATTCCACGAAATTTTCTATGCAAGTAGCCTCTAAACACCTTGACGACATGGATTGGAAAGGCTGGGGAAACGATCAGGTGGCCGTCCGAGGAAAGGCGCAGTGGAAAGAAATCCTCGGCAGTGCTTCTGGGTGTCAAAACGATATGACGATGGGTGTGGTTCGCCTCAAAAAGGGTGAGTCGCTTGAACCGCATCAGCATTCACAGCCTGAAACTTATTTCACCCTGTCAGGTCGGGGGACTGTCACCATTAATGATGAAGTATTTGACGTCGATCCGGGAAGAATGTTGTTTATTCCTGGTAACGCTAGGCACCAAATCAACAACGTGAACGACGAGGACTTGCTGATCCTTTATGCGTTTGCAATCAGTGATTTCAGCAACGTGAAGTACCACTTTTGATACCAGTCAGTCTGCCGGACATGAAACTCTGCAATCAATAACTTGCATCATCCTCTGCCCCCTGGGCCTGGTTGTTTAAATCAGCGAGATCGATTATTTAGTTTTATGACACAAAGTAAAAGCCATCTGTTGAGGTTAGCTCTAAGCTTTGCGGGCGTTATATTGATCACACCGGCCTGGGCTTGGAATCCGTTTGCCGAAAGAAAGTCTTTCAACGAGGTCGAGCTTTCAGCCATCGAGTGGCAGAAGGTTGAATTGGTGGCCGGCTGGGCGGCCGACTCCGGCAACAACCTGCTTATTGAGATCAGGAATAATCTACCCGGCCCGCTGGCCTGTCACGCCGTTCTGGTCAACCTTCAAAGCGGCGGCCCTGTCCGAAAGGCCTTTACTCCCTACCTTTACATTCCCCCTGCTGCAACTAAGCAAACTAGTGTGAACGGAGTCAAAAAAGGCTTGTTGAAAGATTACGCCTTCAATTGCAGTTGCTGGAAAAAAGAAGGTGAAAAAACTTGCGTTGACCCCGGCAAAAAATGAAATTGAGAGTCGAGGGCTTCTCGAATTTTGCGTGAACGGGGCCGGTGTTAATTCGTTGGCGGAAGCTGTGAGATTCGAACTCACGGAGGACTCACATCCTCGCCGGTTTTCAAGACCGGTGCCTTAAACCGCTCGGCCAAGCTTCCAATGGCCTTATTCTAACTGCGCTAAAGCAGCTTTTATTGGGCCAGCAGCAGGCCTTTTTTTTCAATAAATGCGACAACGTCTTTGAGGCCGGCGAGGGTTTTGAGGTTGGTCATGACAAAGGGCTTGAGTCCTTTGGGCGTGGTGCGCATGCGGGTGGTGTCTGCGTGCATCACGTCTAGGTTCGCGCCCACATGGGGGGCGAGGTCGGTTTTGTTGATGATGAAGAGGTCACTCTTGGTGATGCCGGGGCCGCCTTTGCGGGGAATTTTTTCTCCGGCTGCAACATCAATGACGTAAATCGTGAGGTCAGAGAGTTCGGGGCTGAAGGTGGCCGCTAAATTGTCGCCGCCGCTTTCAATGAAAACGATATCTGCGTTTGGAAAATCGACCAGCATGCGGTCAATGGCTTCGAGGTTGATCGATGCGTCCTCGCGGATGGCGGTGTGGGGGCAGCCACCGGTTTCAACGCCCATGATGCGCTCCGCGGGCAGGGCGCCGCTGACGGTAAGTAAGCGCTGGTCTTCTTTGGTGTAAATGTCATTGGTGATAGCGACCAAATCGTATTGCTCTCGCATGGCTTTGCAGAGCATTTCTAGCAGCGTCGTTTTTCCTGAACCCACGGGGCCGCCAATGCCAACACGCAAAGGGGGAAGGGTTTTGGTTCGGTTGGCAATGTGGTGCAGGGTGGACATGGTCAGACTTTCAAGATCTAAAGAGGCGAGAGTATTGGTTTTCATGTTGGGCGCTGAGGATCGCCAGCATGGGTGCGAAGGCTTGTTGCCCCCCTTCGCCTACGCTGAGTGCGTAGTCGACTGCGCTAGGAATATGGGCGGTCAGCGAGGACAAGATGCGTTGTCCTGCGCTTTGGCCTAAAGGAACGGATTTGATCGCTGCTTGAACCATGTTTTCAGCCCAGCCAAACGCATAGGCTAACAAGCAGGCGCGAACTGGGGCTTCGGTGCTGCTGGCGGCCAGGGCAAAAGCCGTGGGGTGGCTCGGGTCGAGTGCGGCAAGGCGCTCGATGTCTGAGGCACAGGCGGTCGTGTGGTTGCGCAGCCACTCTAATAGCGAGCGTCCCATTTGTTCGGTCTGGGCGCGAAGTTCATAGCTTTCGCGGGTTTGTAAAACCCAGGCGTTGAGCTTGGCGATACTTTGGTAATTGCGGTCGCGCCAAGCCGCAATGGCTTGGGCGATGATGGGGAGTTCTGAGCGGGCAAGGCTTAAATGTAGTTGGTCGGTGAGCCACGCAGCGGCGTCCGTTTCGTTGGCTGCGCGGCCTGTGTCAACCGCGGCTTCAAGGCCTTCGGAGTACGAAAAGCCGCCAATAGGCAAGGCCGGCGAGGC
>QYPA01000170.1 GCA_007279715.1 Comamonadaceae bacterium
GTGTTGGCTGATTCAGAAGCGGCTTGGGCATCGGCGATTTTCGAGCCGCATAAACTGCCACCCGAGCGAAATGGAACGCCCAAACGCCGTGCCAAAGCCGCCATCACGTACAACACCAAGGCAGGCTCGGGTGTACCAAATGTAGGCGCACCCGATTGCATGGAGATCGAAGAAGCAAAACTGCCCAAGACGACAGGTGCCCCCGGATTCACCAACTGAACAAAAGCCATTCCCGCCAAGGCTTCGGCCAGAGTTTGGGCGCAGGTCCCAGCAACGGTCACTGGCGACATGGCACCAGCCAAGATAAACGGGGTGATGATCGTGGCTTGGTTCGCACGGGCATAGACTTTGGCAGCACCGAGCATGGTGTCATCAAAGGTCATCGGAGAGTTGGCATTGATCAGGCTGATGCACACCGTTTTAGGTTTACCAGTCAAAGGATCATTGAAGTTGTCACCAAACAAAGCGCGTGCCATCTCCACCGTATCGTGCGCCCGCTCGGGGTGGGTGACCGAACCCATGAAAGGTTTGTCGCTGTACTTCATGTGGGCATAAACCATATCGAAGTGGCGCTTATTCACGGGTAAATCGACCGGCTCGCAAATGGTTCCACCCGAGTGGTGCAGGGAGGTGGCGTTATACGCCAGTTTGACAAAATTCTGAAAGTCTTCAATCGTGGCGTAACGGCGGCCCTTATCGAGGTCGCGTACAAAAGGCGATCCGTACGCGGGTGCAAAAACGGTGTTCTTGCCGCCAATGACAACGTTGTTGGCGGGGTTGCGTGCATGTTGGATAAATTCACGCGGAGCGCTGGCTTGCACAATACTGCGGCACATGCCGCGTGGAAAGCGAACGCGCTCGCCTTTGATATCAGCGCCCGCTTTGCGCCAAATATCGAGCGCCTCGGCGTCATCACGAAATTCAATCCCGACTTCTTCCAAAATGATTTCGGCATTGCGCTCGATGATTTGCAGGCCTTCTTCGTCAAGCACTTCGTAGTAGGGAATCTTGCGCGTGATGTACGGCACCGATTGACCGGTGCGTGCCGCGCGTGCCGCGCGCTTGGCTTCTCGACCGCCAGAGGTGCGCCGGTTGCGCGGGGCTGTGGTCGCGTCTTGCGCTTCTAGAATGCTTGTGTCAGTGGTCATTTTTTAACTCCATACGCCGTTTTGATGCAGGACATGCTGCCGTGATTCGTCAGTATCGGCAAGCCCATGCACCTACCATGGTACTTTTGCGACGCCGACTTTCCTGCAAACGCCATACCTTCAGGTGCAAGTTGAACAAAAGCCACCATGTCGCAAACAGGTTTATCTCAGTCGTTTGGCAGGGTGAAAACGGAGACTTTGCCGCATAGCATGCAGCCGCATGAGGCAAAAGCCCAAAGGGATTTAATCATGGTTGCAAAAATTATCGATGGCCACGCCGTTTCACGCAAAGTCAGGCAAGAGTGTCGGGTGCTGTCGGATGCGTTAAAAGAGCAAGGCGTTCAACCCGGTTTGGCAGTCATTATTGTGGGAGACAACCCTGCGTCTAAGGTGTATGTCGCTAACAAAATTAAAGCCTGTACTGAGGTAGGTTTGCAGTCCAAAGTCTATGCGTTTGACGCCAACACGCCCGATACCGTCGTTGAGGCTGAAATTGAACGGCTGAATCTAGACCCTGCGGTCCACGGTATTTTGGTGCAGCTGCCGCTTCCGTTGCATTTTGATGCCCGTCGGGTCTTAGGGAAAATTTCGAGCGACAAGGATGTCGATGGATTTCACCTTTACAACGTCGGTGCCTTGGTCTTGGGAGATACCGTTTTCCCACCTTGCACCCCTTATGGCGTCCAAAAAATGCTGGAGTACGAGAACATTCCCGTTGAAGGCCAAAACGTGGTGGTGGTGGGCGCGAGCAATATCGTTGGCAAGCCCATGGCATTGATGTTGATGCAAAAGGACGCAACCGTCTGTATTTGCCATGCCAAAACCCGGGATCTCGCGCAGTTCACCATTCTTGCGGATATTTTGGTCGTGGCGGCGGGTCGTCCCAACCTCATTCTTCCCCAGATGGTGCGCACGGGCGCGGTGGTGATTGACGTAGGAATCAACCGCCTACCCGATGGCAGATTGGTAGGCGACGTAGACTTTGAAGGCGTTCGACAAAAAGCCTCCTACATCACGCCCGTGCCAGGGGGCGTGGGCCCCATGACAGTGACGATGTTGGTCCATAACACGGTACAGTCTGCCCAACGCCATGCCGCCGCGCGGGGAATCGACGTGTCGCTCAAGCATCTAGCCACGTCGTAAAGCGAACATTCAAAACCATTGGGCGTTGCCCACAATCAAGCATCGGTGCAGGAGTTTTCGCGCACCCGCTTCAACTTATCAAAGATGAACCATGTCACTCAGCGTTTTTGACCTTTTTAAAATTGGGATTGGCCCCTCTTCCTCTCATACCGTCGGCCCCATGAAGGCGGCGGCCATGTTCGCCCGCGCTCTGGAAGCGGACGGCCAAATCGCAGAAACAGAGCGAGTCGAAGTGCGCCTGTATGGCTCTTTAGGCGCAACCGGCAAAGGCCACGGAACCGATACAGCTGTGATGTTGGGCTTACAAGGTTTGATGCCTGACACGATTGATCCTGACACCATTGACGCTAGCCTCAAAGTCATCCGAACGGGTAAAACTTTACAACTCAACGCCAGCAAGTCGATTGCGTTCAGCGAAAAAACCGATGTACTTTTCCTGCGCAGGGAGACCTTGTCTTACCACCCCAATGGCGTGAAGTTCATGGCCTTTGCCGCAGACGGAGCCTTGATCCAAGAGCGTCGCTATTTCTCTGTGGGTGGTGGGTTTGTGGTTTCGCAAGAAGTTGCAGATGCACAAAGCGCCGCCACCGGCAGCGTCCCAGTCATGGTTCCTGACCCTACTCAGGTGCGTTTCCCCTTTCACAGCGGCGATGAGCTACTCGCTATTACCGAGGCCACGGGTTTGTCGATTGCAGAGATCATGCGCGCTAATGAGCTCGCGTGGCGCAGCGATACTGAAGTGAACGCCGGGCTGGACAGCATTTGGGACGCCATGAAAGCCTGTGTGGAACGGGGCTGCAGAACCGAAGGCCACTTGCCTGGGAATTTAATGGTCAAGCGCCGAGCCGCTGAATTACACCGTTCACTCAGCAGCCGTCCGGAGCAATCACTGAAAGACCAACTCACCATTTTGGATTTTCTAAATGTGTATGCCATGGCGGTCAATGAAGAAAATGCCGCAGGCGGTCGCGTGGTTACCGCGCCAACCAATGGTGCTGCGGGAATTGTCCCAGCGGTGATGCATTACTACGACCGGTTCTGCGCTGGTGCCAACCAAGAAGGCATCCGCAATTTCCTTTTAACGGCGGGTGCGATAGGGCTGCTGTACAAAGAAAATGCTTCTATCAGTGGCGCCGAGGTGGGCTGCCAAGGCGAGGTGGGCGTGGCTTGTTCGATGGCGGCTGGTGGTTTGGCTGCAGTCATGGGCGGAAGCGCTCGGCAAGTTGAAAATGCGGCTGAAATCGGCATGGAACACAACCTTGGACTGACCTGTGATCCCGTGGGCGGACGGGTACAAATCCCTTGTATCGAACGCAATGCCATGGGTTCCGTGAAGGCGCTCAATGCTGCGCGTATGGCCTTGCGCGGGGATGGCACCCATTTCGTATCGCTAGACCAAGTCATTAAAACCATGCGCGACACCGGTCGCGACATGATGACAAAATACAAAGAAACGAGCCGCGGCGGGTTGGCCGTGAACGTGATCGAATGTTGAACCTGATCGGGATCTAAAGTGAGTCATTTTTCAGTCTTTGCGCTTGCGCGCAATGCCATGTCGTACCACGAGAATTGGCAAAAACAGTGGCGCAGTCCTGCGCCCAAGAGCCATTACGACGCCATCATCGTCGGCGGTGGCGGCCACGGTTTGGCAACCGCTTACTACCTGGCCAAAGAGCACGGCATGCGCAATATCGCGGTGGTCGAGCGCGGCTGGTTGGGCGGCGGTAACACGGCCCGTAATACAACCATTGTTCGCTCGAATTACCTTTGGGATGATGCAACCCACTTGTATGACAAAGCGTTGCAGTTGTGGGAAGGGCTTTCGCAAGACCTGAACTACAACACCATGTTCAGCCAACGCGGTGTGATGAACGTCGGCCACTCGCACCAAGATATGCGAGATATCCACCGCCGCGTCAATGCCAACCGCTTGAATGGTGTGGACGGCGTAGTGCTTAGCCCCGAAGAAATCAAGGCTATGGTGCCAATCATGAATACGTCTTCGAGTTTGCGTTACCCAGTGATGGGCGCTTCATTTCAGCCCCGTGCAGGCGTGGCCCGACATGACGCGATTGCCTGGGGATTTGCCCGGGCGGCAGACCGCTTGGGCGTGGACATTATTCAAAACTGCGAAGTCATTGGTATCCAACGCGAGGGCGACCAAGTCGTTGGAATTGAGACCACCCGCGGAACCATCAAGAGCCCCAAAATTGGCGTGGTTGCGGCAGGGCACAGCTCGGTGATCGCTGACATGGCCGGCATTCGTCTGCCATTGGAGAGCCATCCGCTGCAAGCCTTAGTCTCCGAGCCCATGAAGCCTATTCTTCATACCGTGGTGATGTCCAACGCCATTCACGCTTATGCAAGTCAGTCTGATAAAGGTGATTTGGTAATTGGTGCTGGAATTGACTCCTACGTTGGCTACGGTCAGCGCGGTAGCTTCCCGGTGATTGAGCACACCTTGCAGGCTATTTGCGAACTGTTCCCTATCTTCCGCCGGGTCCGCATGAACCGCCAATGGGGTGGCATTGTGGATGTCGCGCCCGATGCGTGTCCTATTATTTCTAAAACGCATATCAAAGGCTTGTACTTCAATTGCGGTTGGGGCACGGGCGGCTTTAAGGCCACGCCAGGTTCAGGCTGGGTCATGGCCCACACCATTGCCCAAGACCGGCCGCACGCTTTGAACGCGGCGTTTGACTTGAATCGTTTTACGTCGGGTCATTTGATCGACGAGCACGGCGCCGCTGGCGTTGCGCACTAACCCCCTGGATTTGAAGAGCACCCATGCTAAAAATTACCTGCCCTTGGTGCGGTCCCCGCGCTGAAAGTGAATTCAGTTGCGGTGGCGAAGCCCATATCGCGCGTCCCCTTGATACCGATGCACTGAGCGACGCCCAGTGGGGAGACTATTTGTTCATGCGCAAAAACCCCAAAGGCTTGCACCGTGAACAGTGGTTCCACGCGTCCGGTTGCCGGCGTTGGTTTAACGCCGAGCGTCATACCGTGTCGTACGCGTTTACCAAGTTTTACAAGCCCGGGGAAGACTCGGAGTCGGTGGCTGTTTTAGGAGGTGTGCAGTGAGCGGTAACCGAATTCCCGCTAAGGGCGAGCGCATTGACCGCGCGAAAACCATTCGCTTCCAATTCAATGGCCGAAACTACCAAGGCTTTGCGGGCGACACCTTGGCTTCGGCCTTGTTAGCCTCAGGCGAGAGCCTCTTTTCTCGTTCATGGAAATACCACCGTCCGCGTGGCATCGTTACCTCCGGCATTGAAGAGCCCTCGGCCCTGGTGCAATTAGAAAGTGGCGCAAACACCATCCCCAACGCCAAGATGCCTGAGGTGGAGTTGTACGAGGCGCTTCAAGGTGAAAGCGTTAACGGCTGGCCCAATGCGCTGAGCCGATTGTTCAGTGTCAACCGCTGGGGCACGCCCATGTTCCCCGCAGGTTTTTATTACAAAACATTCATGTGGCCTACCAAGGCTTGGATGTTTTACGAACGCTTTATTCGCAAAGCCGGGGGTTTAGGCTCTGCGCCGGAAGTCGAAGACACGGCCAGCTACGTGCAGCAAAACGTGCACTGCGACGTGTTTGTGGCCGGCGGCGGCATTGCTGGTTTGGCTGCCGCCTTGTCGGCCGCCCGCAGCGGTGCCCGAGTCATCGTGGCAGAGCTGGGCGCACACCTCGGTGGCTCAGCCCACCGGGTGCATGGAACGATTGACGGTTTAAGCGCGTCAGCCTGGGTCCGAGCGGCGCAGGCAGAGCTTGCGGCGCTTCCTGAAGTACGAATCATCCAACGCGGTGTCGTGTTTGGTTACCACGACCACAACTTTTTAACCGTGCGTGAGTCCCTGACGGACCACCTCCCTTTAAACGAGCGCAAAGGGTTTCGCGAGCGGATGTGGCGCGTGCGGGCGCACCAAGTGATCTTGGCCACCGGTGCGCACGAGCGCCCCATGGTGTTTGGTAACAACGATTTACCAGGCGTTATGTTGTCTTCGGCGATGGCTGATTACTTGCAGTTGTATGGCGTATTGGTCGGTAAAAAAATCGTACTACTCACCAACAACGACAGCGCTTACGCCGATGCTTTGACGTTAAAAGCCGCCGGTGCGCAGGTCACGGTGGTTGATACCCGAAGCGCAGATGCACCTAGCGGTGGTTTGTTGCAACAAGCCCGCGAGGCTGGCGTTGACGTGTTGCGTGGCTTCGTGCCTTTAAATGCCAGCGGGAGTGTGGGAGTTCGCGACGTAACGTTGTGCCAAATGGTGGGTGACAAAGCCAATGTCAATCAACTCGTGTTGGCCTGCGATGCCTTGGGGATGGCTGGCCGATGGAATCCTGCGATTCACGTGTATTGCAATCCTGGTGGAAA
>QYPA01000101.1 GCA_007279715.1 Comamonadaceae bacterium
ACCATCAAAAAAAGCGCCAATGCGCTAAAGAAAATGAGTTTTGACAAGGCCGAAGGGCCTTGTCTGAATAAGGGAGGGGGTTCTCTACCTAGCGGAGCCAGGGCCATGGCTGCTTTTGGCTCTTATTCGTTGGTAAAGATGGAATCCAAGTGTTCCATTTGCTCTAACGCAATGCCGCAACCCCGCACCACGCAGGTCAGGGAGTCTTCGGCAATCAGCACCGGAAGGCCGGTTTCTTCTGCTAACAAACGGTCCAAGTCGCGCAGCAAAGCGCCACCACCTGTCATCATCATGCCGCGGTCAGCAATATCTGCACCGAGTTCTGGAGGCGTTTGCTCCAACGCGTTTTTCACCGCCGAGACAATGTTGTTCAGGGGGTCTGTCAGGGCTTCTAAGATTTCATTGCTAGAAATCGTGAAGCTGCGTGGTACGCCTTCAGAGAGATTGCGACCCCGTACTTCCATTTCTTTCACTTCCGAGCCCGGGAATGCAGAACCAATTTTTTTCTTAATCGCTTCGGCTGTGGGCTCACCAATGAGCATGCCGTAATTGCGGCGGATGTAGTTGATGATGGCCTCATCAAATTTGTCGCCGCCTACGCGCACACTGCCTTTGTAAACCATGCCGCCCAAAGAAATCACGCCCACTTCCGTGGTTCCGCCACCAATATCAACCACCATGGAGCCACAGGCATCGCTCACCGGCAGACCGGCACCGATCGCAGCCGCCATCGGTTCTTCAATCAGATACACCGCGCTTGCACCCGCACCCAAGGCGGACTCGCGAATCGCGCGACGCTCTACCTGCGTTGAGCCGCAAGGCACACAAATGATGATGCGCGGGCTGGGACGGAACAAACCACGGGGGTGCACCATCTTGATAAATTGCTTGAGCATTTGCTCGGTGACTGTGAAGTCGGCAATCACGCCGTCTTTCATCGGACGAATGGCTTCAATATTGCCCGGCACTTTTCCAAGCATGGCCTTGGCTTCCCGGCCAACGGCTTGTATCGATTTTTTACCGTGGGGGCCGCCTTCATGGCGAATCGCAACAACGGAGGGCTCGTCAAGGACAATGCCTTTGTCACGTACAAAAATCAGCGTGTTTGCCGTGCCCAGGTCAATCGCGAGGTCAGTGGAAAGGTAGCGGCGAAATGTGGTGAACATGTAAAAAAATCCTCTCAAGCCTCGAGGCCTTCGCCCCCTAAAGGGCATATCTTCTAAAGGCTGGATAATAACCCATCCCCTGTGAAACCCGCCCTGTGTAAATGGCCCCGCGCGGCCTAAACCCTTTGCTTTTAAAACTTTGATCACCATGTCACTGACAAATACAGATATTGAACGGATTGCCAACTTGGCGCGGCTTGAGCTTGCGCCCGAAGAGCAGGCCAGAATGCTTTCCAAAATCAATGATTTTTTTGGCATCGTTGAGCAAATCCGCACGATTGACACCGCCGGCGTTGTCCCCATGGCCCACCCCATTGACGCTATGCCTGGCGCACTGATGGAACTTCGCCTGCGGCCCGACCTGGCCAGTGAACCCAATGGAACTGTGCAACGCGATCTGAACCAGCGCAGCGCCCCGGCCGTTGAGCGCGGTTTGTTTTTGGTCCCGAAAGTGATTGAATAAGCCATGGGTGATCTGCACAACCTAAGCGTCAAAGCGCTTGCCGCACTTTTACAGTCCAAAGAAGTCAGCGCCGTGGAAGTCGCAACGCGCTTTTTGGCTCGGATGGGGGGCAATCCGCACCATGCGTTTTTAGACATTGACAGCGAAGCCACGCTCACCCAAGCCCGCGCATCCGACGCCAAGCTCGCCAACGGCACCGCTGGGCCGCTGGAAGGGGTCCCCATTGCCCACAAAGACGTGTTTGTCACCCGCGATTTCGCCACCACCGCGGGCTCGAAAATTTTGAGCGGCTACCGCTCGCCGTTTGACGCCACCGTGGTCGAGCGCCTTCGCAACGCAGGCATGGTCACCTTGGGCAAACTCAATTGCGATGAGTTCGCAATGGGCTCCTCCAACGAAAACTCCGCTTATGGCGACGTCTCTAATCCTTGGGACGCAACGCGTATTCCTGGCGGTTCCTCCGGCGGTAGTGCTGCGGCTGTGGCCGCGCGCTTGACCCCAGCTGCCACAGGCACGGATACGGGCGGTTCCATCCGCCAACCCGCCAGCTTTTGCGGCATCACCGGCATCAAGCCCACATATGGCCGCGCATCGCGCTACGGAATGATTGCCTACGCGTCGAGCTTGGACCAAGCCGGCCCCATGGCCCGAAGCGCTGAAGACTGCGCGCTGTTACTGAGCGCCATGTGCGGCCCTGATCTGGACCGGGACTCCACGTCGCTGGATGTACCTGTTGAAAACTTCTCGGCCAAGCTAGGCGAAAACCTAAAAGGCTTGCGCATTGGAGTTCCCAAGGAGTTTTTCAACGAGGGCTTGGCTACTGATGTACGAACCGCGATTGACGCGGCTCTCAAAAACTTGGAAATCCAAGGCGCCAAGCTTGTGCCCATCACCTTGCCGCGCACCGAGCTGGCCATACCTGTTTACTACATCATCGCGCCTGCTGAGGCCAGCTCGAACTTGAGCCGCTTTGATGGTGTGAAGTTTGGCCACCGCACCAAGGATTACACCGACTTGGTCAGCATGTACAAAAAGTCCCGCGCCGAAGGTTTTGGCGAAGAAGTCAAACGCCGCATCATGACGGGCGCCTATGTACTCTCCCACGGCTACTACGACGCGTACTACCTGCAAGCCCAAAAAATTCGCCGCATGATTGCCGACGACTTCCAACGCGCCTTTGCAGAATGCGATGTCATCGCTGGCCCCGTTGCCCCGACCGTCGCTTGGAAGCTAGGCAACAACGCGAGCGATCCGCTGGCCGACTATTTGGCCGACATCTTCACGCTGCCCGCATCTCTCGCTGGCTTGCCTTGCATGAGCGTGCCAGTAGGTATGGGTGAATCGAATATGCCAGTGGGTATGCAGCTGATTGGCAACTACTTGCAAGAAGCCAAGTTACTGAACGTGGCGCATCAATTTCAACTGAATACTGATTTCCATAACGACAAGCCGGAGGGCGTTGAATGAGGCCCCCACATTCTTCACTTCGTGTAATCACTGCCCCCCGTGGGGGTGCTGGCCTCCTTTGGGGCGGCCCGGCAGGAGTCCAATATGTCTAAGCTAGTTCAAGGCTACGAAGTCGTCATCGGCTTTGAAACACACGCACAGCTGTCAACGAAGAGCAAAATTTTCAGCCGCTCCTCGGTGGCGTTTGGTGCCGAGCCCAACACGCAGGCCTGCGCACTGGACATGGCTCTGCCCGGCACGCTGCCCGTGATGAACATGGGTGCCGTTGAACGCGCCATTGAATTTGGTCTTGCCATCAACGCGCACATTGCAGAGCGCAGCATCTTTGCGCGCAAAAACTACTTCTACCCCGATCTGCCCAAGGGCTACCAGATCAGCCAGTTCGAAATTCCTGTGGTGCAAGGCGGCGAAGTCTCGTTTTTCTTAGCAGAAGGCAAAGAGACGGTGCGCAAAACCGTGCGCCTAGAGCGCGCCCACCTCGAGGAAGATGCGGGCAAATCACTGCACGAAGACTCAGCACTTGGAGGTGGTGGCCAATCAGGCATTGACCTGAACCGCGCTGGAACGCCTCTTTTGGAGATCGTGACCCAACCCGACATGCGAAGCAGCGACGAAGCCGTGGCCTACGCCAAAGAGCTGCACAAAATCGTGACCTGGATTGGTATTTGCGACGGCAACATGCAAGAAGGCAGTTTCCGTTGCGACGCCAACGTATCGGTGCGAAAGCCCGGTGGTGAGCTGGGCACGCGCCGCGAGATCAAAAACCTGAACAGCTTCAAGTTCATGCAACAAGCCATCGACTATGAAGTGCGTTGGCAAATCGAGCAAATCGAAGACGGCCACACTATTCAACAAGCCACCGTTTTGTTTAATCCCGACACGGGCGAGACCCGCGCCATGCGCACCAAAGAAGACGCTGCCGACTACCGCTATTTCCCTGACCCTGACTTGCCTCCGCTGGTGATTAGCCGCGACTGGGTCGAGCGCGTGAAAAGTGAAATGGCCGAGTTGCCGCGCGTGATGGCCGAGCGCTTTGTGCGCGACTACGCCTTGCCCGAATACGATGCTACGCAGCTGACGCAAAGCAAGGCGGTTGCCGCCTATTTTGAAGCCACAGCCAAAACTTGCGGTCAACCTAAGCTAGCCAGCAACTGGATAATGGGCGAGCATACAAGGCTAGCAAACCATTTTATTGACAAGCAATGGCCTAGCCATCATTTGTTGAGCGAAATTATTAAACGGCTCAACATAGGGGAAATTAATCGTCATGGAGCCGTGAGGTTATTTGAGGCAACTTGGAATTTGAAAGGCGCCCAAATTGATTACCAAACCGGTGCATCATCCGTTATTGAGGAACTTATAGAGGCTTTAGATTTAAAGCAGATCGATGATACTGTCGCACTGGAAGCCATCATCGACGAAGTTCTCTTTTCAAACCCTAAGAATGTTGAAGAATTTAAGGCCGGTAACGCTAAGGCGTTGAATGGTTTAGTCGGTTCTATTATGAAGGTTTGTAAAGGCAAGGCAAATCCAGCGCAGGTCAACGCCTTGTTGCTTAAGAAAATAAAGTATTAAATTTTTTACTTATTTTTTGGATAATTAATTCGAAATTTATCATCGGCCTAGTTATGTTTCATTTAATTGGTAAAACATTAGCAGTATTAGCAACCATTGGAGTAGTAGCCAAGATTGCCGAACTTGAGGAAGAGAGCAAAGTCGCTAAACGTCGACGTCAATTTGAAACGGATCTTCGTAGAAAAGAGAAAATTTCAAATCGCGACTTGGCAACACATCGAAAAAAAACTTTAGAAAATTCAATAAAACGACAAAAACTGAAAGAAGCCGAAATCAATCGTATTCTTTACGGTATTCCTGTTGAGGTGCCAATCCCAGATAGGGAAAGTTCTTGGTGGCGGTTTTGGAGATCAAATCACGATTTAAATTTACAACCGCCTACCAGTTCTGAAAATGAAGCTGAATTAAAAGTGCAAGAGGCTTTTCGTGCGCAATATCCCTTTACAACAGTAAAGGTTCCATCTCGTTACATGGATGAGTTTGTAAAAGAGATCGACTGGTTGCACAGCAAAACTGGTCAGGTTCCAAACACTACAGATCAACGAGCTATTCTGATCGGAATCATCAGCAATTCTTGAGCAACTGCTTATTAATTTCGCTGACCTGCAGAACTATAAGAAATAGCCATGCTAATTGAAAAGATAACACGCCCAGGAACACCCCACAGCCACCTAGAAGACGCTCAAGGCTTACTCACTGGTTGCCTCTTTGTAGCCTTGGCGGTGTGTATGTTTCGTGAAGTGGGTTTGTTTACCGGTGGGACCACCGGTTTGGCGTTTTTGATTCACTACCTTGCGGGCTACCCATTGGGCGCGGTGTTGTTTGTCATTAACTTGCCGTTTTATGTTTTCGGATGGCTTAAGTTGGGCCGGGTCTTTACGCTGAAGACTTTTACTGCAGTGGCTTTGCTCTCTATCTATGTTGAGGTGCTGCCGCAATGGCTTGGGTTTTCCCATCTGAATCCGGTTTTTGCTGCGGTCATGGCCGGCTTGTTGGCAGGAACGGGAATACTGATTTTGATCCGACACGGCGCCAGCTTAGGCGGCGTCACCATTACGGCGGTGTACTTGCAAAAATCCCGCGGTTGGCGGGCGGGCAATGTACAAATGGCCGTTGACTTTTTGATTTTGCTGGCCGCGTTCGTGGTTGCTGACCCAAGCAAGGCCTTGCTCTCGCTCTTAGGCGCTGCCGCTCTAAATCTCGTGATTGGCGTGAACCACCGAACCGACCGTTACTACGGGGTTTAGGCCGTTAGTGACCTGCGACCCAATTTTCCAACTTCAAGCCTGGGTATTTTTGAAAGTCACTCAGGTTGTTTGTTACCAGCGTGACGTCTAAGGCCAACGCATGTGCTGCAATCAATTTATCCAGCGCGTCACTTTGTTTCTCTTTCGTTGCTAAACGCACGGGGCCGTAAACCGCTGCTGCCTGTGCATCAAAAGGCAGCGCTGGAATTTCACGTACGAACGCATCTAACGCGGATTGATTGGCAGCCTTCTGTTTTACTGAACACGCAACGCCATACTCCAACTCAGCCAAAGTAATCGCTGAAATAACTACATCTCCCACAAAGCATTCCGCAAATCGTTGCGCCACTTCTGGTGGCTGGTTCTTCATCAAATAGATGCAGATATTGGTATCAAGCATGAAGCGAGGCATTACAAAGCCTCACGCTCAGACTGCACTTGCTCTTCACGCCCGTGCGCCATGAAATCCGAAGAAAAGCGCTTCAGAACGCCCATCACGTCGCCCATTCGCTTTTGCGCTGGGCGAATACGCAACTCTTCCCCCACCCGCTCAATCACCAAATCCATGTCGTTGGCGCTGTATGCCAGATCGGCAGGGATTCGAACCGCTTGCGAATTTCCATTTTTAAAAAGTTTGGTAGTTTGCATGCCCTAAGCCTCATGTGTGTACATGTACATCTTAGCAGTTTAAACCCCGTACCGCTCCCGGTACGCTTTCACTTGTGGCAAATGCGCTGCCAAGTTGGGTGAGTCGCTGTGAGACTCTAAGTACTTCAATAAATCCCCCAACTCCGCAATCGCACAGACCTGCAAGCCTTCATGCTCGCGCACATACTGCACCGCGCTGTAGGGCACGTCTTTGGTGGTGCCGTCGGCTTGGTTTTCAGTCGCCATTTCTTGGCGGTCCAGCGCAATCGCCACTGCATGCGGTGTAGCGCCTGCGGCCTTGATCAGGGCAATGGATTCACGCGCTGCGGTGCCTGCGCTCATCACGTCGTCGACGATCAACACCCGGCCTTTGAGTGGCGCACCGACCAAGCTGCCGCCTTCGCCGTGGTCTTTGGCCTCTTTGCGGTTGTAAGCGAAAGGCACATTCTTGCCCAACCGAGCCAACTCAATTGCCACCGCCGCGCCCAAAGGAATTCCTTTGTAGGCGGGGCCAAAAATCATGTCAAACGCAATACCGCTGGCAATCAGGCGCTGGGCATAAAATTGCGCCAAGCGGCCTAATTTTGCGCCGTCGTCAAACAAACCTGCATTGAAAAAATACGGACTTTGGCGGCCCGCTTTGGTGGTGAATTCGCCAAAACGTAAAACGCCACAATCGACCGCAAACGCGACAAATTCTTGGGCCAGATTGGGGCTGGCTTGATCAACATTCACCATTAGGACATTCCTTGTTTAAATTAACCAGCCTCAACCTCAACGGCATCCGCTCGGCCACCAGCAAAGGACTTGAGCCTTGGTTGCAAGCGCTTGCGCCTGATTGTATTTGCGTGCAAGAAGTCAAAGCCCAGGCTGACGATATTGCGGGAAAGTTTGAGTCCTTGGCCGATATGAAGGGCTACTTTCACTTTGCCCAAAAGAAAGGCTACTCCGGTGTGGGCGTTTACACCCGCCACGCCCCCAGCGACATCATCGTTGGTTACGGCTCCACAGAATTTGATACCGAAGGGCGCTACGTCGAACTACGCTTTGACACCCCAAAACAAAAGTGCTCCATCATCAGCGCCTACTTTCCCAGTGGCTCGTCGGGCGAGGAACGCCAACAAGCAAAGTTTCGATTTTTGGCGGAGTTTTACGAACACCTTGCGGAGTTAAAAAGCCAGCGCGAATTCGTACTCTGTGGCGATATCAACATCGCCCACCAAGAGATTGATCTCAAAAACTTCAAAGGCAACAAAAAGAACTCTGGCTTTTTGCCAGAAGAGCGGGCGTGGATGAGTAAGTTACTGAGTGAGGCGGGCATGGTTGATGTCTATCGCCAACTCGAGCCTACCGCTACCGATGCGGCTTACACCTGGTGGAGCAATCGCGGTCAAGCCTACGCAAAAAACGTAGGCTGGCGCTTGGACTACCACCTGGCGACCCCGGCATTGGCTGCGGGGGCGAAGACACATGCCGTTTATAAAGATGTGAAGTTCTCAGACCATGCGCCGCTGACGATTGCGTATGACTGGTCGGTCTGAAATCAAGCGGCTTCTAACACCCGCATTTCGACGTGCATCCCAGCCCCAGCTCTCATGTTGACTAAAGCATCGATAGGAAATAGTTAGCACCGAACCAGTCTGCACTAAGAAAGTCTGAACGAATCAAAAAGTTGATCTAGCGAATCTAGCCATGCCAAGGCCGGTATATTTTGAATAGGCTCACCATGGTTATAGCCATAGGTCATCAACACCAGAGGGCAGCCTGCCGCATCAGCCGCTTGCGCGTCGTTGCTGGAATCACCCACCATCAATGTGCGCACCGGGCTGCTCCTTAAAGCTTCGCAAGTTTTAAGAAGTGGCAGCGGATCTGGTTTTTTCCGCTCAAAACTGTCACCTCCAAAAACTTGTTCAAAGTAGTTTGAAAGTCCTTTGTCCTTCAGCAGTGGTGTTGTAAAAGATAGAGGTTTATTGGTTAGGCAAGCCAGCCGTAAACCCATGGCTTTGAGTTGCTCTAAGCCATCGATCACCCCTGGAAAGACTTTGGAGAACTCGCCATTGATGCGCAGGTAGTGTTTCTCATAGCTCTTCCATACGGGGGCGAACAATTGCTCGACATTGCGCGCACCGACAGCCACCTCTTGTAACCCCAGTTGGTGTTTGAGCACAGTGCGAATGAGGTGATCTGAGCCTTTGCCAATGCTGCGTTCAATGAGGCTGCGGTCGGCTGTAGGGATTTGTGAGTCAGCAAGGGCTAGGTTCAGTGCCGCCTCAAAGTCGCCAATGGTGTCGACCATCGTGCCATCTAGGTCAATCACTACGGCTTGTAAATTCAGTAGCTTCACTAATTCGCTGACTTTTCCCGAAACACCCAACGGCGCAGTTTGCCCATAAGATGTTCGATATCATCCATCACGGTGAAAACCGACGGAATCACTAACAGGCTCAGCACGGTGGAGGTGATTAGGCCGCCGATCACTGCAACCG
>QYPA01000092.1 GCA_007279715.1 Comamonadaceae bacterium
CCGTTTTGGAACGAATCCATCGCGCCCGGCCTGTTGGCCGGTAAGCGCATCGTCATCGCCGCCCACGGAAATTCCATCCGCGCTTTGGTGAAATACTTAGACGGCATTTCGGACGATGCCATTGTGGGCATCAACATTCCCAACGGGATTCCACTGGTATATGAGCTCGATTCAGAACTGAAGCCCATAAAGCACTACTATCTGGGGAACGCAGAAGCCGCAGCCAAGGCTGCCGCTGCGGTTGCCTCTCAGGGAAAAGCTTAAATAAACAACTAGACACGACAAGGCAACACGGACATATTTATGGGTCAAAAACTTAAGATCGCAGGTTGGGTCGCCTTGGGCATTGTGGCCGGGGCACTCACCACCGTATCGCTTCAAACGGGCGCACGCAGCGCGATGGCGCCGTTGCCTTTAGAAGAGCTGCAGCAACTCTCGGCTGTTTTTGGGCTTATCAAGAGCGATTACGTAGAACCCGTGGATGATAAAAAGCTCATCACCGACGCAATCTCTGGCATGGTCTCCAGTCTGGATCCGCATTCCGCCTACTTTGACAAAAAAGCGTTCAAAGAATTTCGCGAAGGCACTTCCGGAAAATTTGTAGGCGTGGGAATTGAAATTACCCAAGAAGACGGCTTGGTTAAGGTTATGTCGCCGATTGAAGGCTCGCCCGCGTTTCGCGCCGGTTTAAAGACCAATGACTTGATCACCAAAATTGACGACACCGCGGTCAAGGGCTTAACCCTGAACGAAGCGGTCAAACGCATGCGCGGAGAACCCGGCACCAAGGTTCTATTAACGATCTTTCGCAAAGAAGAGGGCCGTACTTTTCCGGTCACCATCATTCGCGAAGAGATCAAGCAACTGTCGGTTCGGGGTAAGTTGGTCGAACCTGGTTACGGCTGGGTTCGGGTAAGCCAGTTCCAAGAGCGCACGGTGGATGACTTCGTCAAGAAGGTCAATGAAATTTACAAACAAGATCCAAAAATCAAAGGCATCGTGCTTGACCTGCGCAATGATCCGGGCGGCCTCTTGAATGCGGCCGTGGCTATTTCTGCCGCCTTTTTGCCTGAGAACGTGACCGTGGTTTCTACCAACGGACAAACCGCCGATAGTAAACAGGTTCTTAAGGCTCTGCCCCAAGACTATCAAGGCCGCTCTGGCGCAGACCCCTTGAAGTCTTTGCCCGCTGGGTTGAAAAAAGTACCGGTCGTCGTGTTGGTTAACGAAGGCTCCGCATCGGCCAGCGAAATTGTGGCTGGCGCTTTGCAAGACCATAAACGCGCCACCATCATGGGCAGCCAAACCTTTGGCAAAGGCTCGGTTCAAACCTTCCGTCCCTTGGGCCCCGATACCGGTTTAAAAATTACAACCTCGCGGTATTACACCCCCAGCGGAAAATCGATCCAAGCCAAAGGGATCGTGCCCGATGTGATGGTCGATGAAACCGCCGAGGGCAGCCCTTTTGCCGCTTTGCGTACGCGTGAAGCCGACCTCGAGAAACATTTAGGCAGCGGCCAAGGCGAGGAACAGAAAGACGGTGCTCGTGAAAAAGCCCGCGAAGAAGCCCTGAAACGGCTCGAAGAAGAATCACGTAAACCTGTGGCTGAGCGCAAAGCGCCTGAGTTTGGTTCCGACAAAGACTTCCAGTTGATGCAGGCGATCCGGCAACTCAAAGGCCAATCCGTTTTGGTCAGCAAAACCTTGGTAGAGCGCAAACCCGAAACCAAGGAAGAGTGAGAAGGGGATGACCGAGCGCAGCATGCAAGACGAGGAACTGCTGCGCTACTCCCGCCATATCTTGTTAGAAGATATTGGCATCGAAGGCCAAACCCGCATTCTGCAAGGCCATGCGCTCATTATTGGCGCTGGCGGCTTGGGCTCCCCCGCAGCGATGTACCTGGCCTGCTCAGGAATCGGCCAAATCACTTTGGTTGATGATGACCGCGTTGAGCTCACCAACTTGCAACGTCAAATTGCCCACACAACTGCCAGCGTAGGCCAACCTAAAGTAGCGTCGGCCAAAGAAACCCTGCTGGCACTAAACCCCCATGTGCAAGTCAAAGCGCTTGCCGTACGCGCTGACGCAGCGCTTCTTGACACCTTGGTTGCGCAAGCCGATGTGGTTTTAGACTGTTGCGACAATTTCGCAACCCGACAAGCGGTCAACGCGGCTTGCGTTAAACACCGCAAACCCTTGGTCTCAGGCGCGGCGATTCAGATGGATGGCCAGATCACGGTGTACGACCCGCGCGATCCGACTTCACCCTGCTACGCCTGTGTCTTCCCACCTGACCACACCCCCGAAGAAACCCGCTGCGCCACCATGGGCGTTTTCGCACCTTTGGTAGGAATCATTGGTGCCATGCAAGCCGCCGAGGCTTTAAAAATCCTCGCCCCCATCGGCCAAGCCCTGACCGGGCGGCTGTTGATGCTCGATGGGCGAAGCATGGAATGGACCCAAGTGCGTATGCCGCGCAAAGAGGGTTGTTTGGTGTGTAAATCTAACTAACCCGCCAGCCCCACAAACACATTCTGTACATCGTCATTGGCGTCGATCGCTGCGAGAAAGGCTTCTACTTCCTCTAAGTGTTCGGCGCTCAGGTTCGCCGGGTCTACCGGGTTTTTAGGCTTGTAGCCTAACTTGGCAGAGAGCACCGTAAACCCATGCGCAGGCAAAGCGCGGCTGACCAAATCTAAGTCTGCGGGGTCGGTCAAAAAAAGTGTCGCGCCTTCTTCACCGGGCTCAAAGTCTTGGGCACCGGCTTCAATGGCTGCAAGCTCGGGGTCACTTCCTTTGTCCGCAGGTTCGGCTTCAATCATGCCTACGTGGTCAAAGTCCCACGACACCGAGCCAGACGTTCCGAGTTGGCCTTTGCGAAACAACACCCGCATCTCAGGCGCAGTGCGGTTGACGTTGTCGGTCAGACACTCCACCATCACCGCCACTTGGTGGGGCGCGAAGCCTTCATAAATCACGTGCTCAAAACTGACCGATTCTCCGGTCAGCCCCGCCCCCTTTTTGATGGCACGGTCTAAGGTGTCTTTGGGCATGGAGATTTTTCTGGCCTGCTCCACCACCAAGCGCAACCGCGCATTCGATGCGGGGTCTGCACCATTGCGGGCCGCGATCATGATGTCTTTGGCCAATTTCCCAAAGGCCCGGCCTTTGGCGTTCGCGGCCAATTCTTTGCCTTTTGCTTTCCACTGCGCACCCATGTTTTTTCCTTGTTTTTTGCGCTCCCCTGGCGCTTGTCAATTGGGGGATTGAAGGAGTTATACACCCAGAACAGGGTGCAATTTTCCCCTACGCGCCAATAATCCACCCTTCAAGCGAATCGACGGTTGGCGGCAAGCCGTACAAATCCGGTCCTTGCTTTTGCGCCCAGGCCGCTTGCATGAGGCAGAGCGCTGCGTCTAGCGCGTCACCCGAGGCGTCTTCCACCAACGCGTCGCGCTGCGCGTGGCTGAGTTTTAAACGCAGATCGAGCCCACACTGCCCCAGCTCCAATGCGTTCACCAGGTCTTTGCGGGCAATCAGCCGCTCAGGCGTTTGCTTGGCCTTATCGTCATTTTTATAGCTGCGAGCGCCCAAGACCTTTCGCGCTAACATTCCCGGATAGGCCTCTAAGGCAATTCGGTTGACATCCTGCTGCGCCGTCTGTAAGCCCGGGAAATATGCGCCAGCTTGCCGCAACAGGGGCACGCCGGCATGGAGCATGTACGCCACCGGCGGGTTGACCCATTTCATAGACGGGCTAGAGCCCGCGGGCCCATCGGTTGCGCGGTGCGCAAACTTAGAACCCACCGGGCGGGCGTTACAAAAGGCGGAAAATTGAGCGCGAATATCAGCGCGAGAAAGCGACGCGTAGTGGCTCATGCAGGCGGCCCAGTCGGTAGGCCATCCCAGCGTTTCGACCAGTTCACGCGGCAACCCAAACGGCAAATCAAAACCGCCTATCCACGTGGCTTCTTCTTGCAAGGCCGTTAAAAAATCAGTCAGACTCGTGAGACGTTCAAGGCGTTGGACTTGCACCCGCTGGCCATCAGATGCACCCCAGGCCAAGACGATATTTTTGCGTTTGCTGGGGCTGCTCGAGAAATCGCAACCCAGCAAAGGCTTCATAGCTTCAGCCGCAATTAGGCGCGTCCGATGATGGAGGCGGTGGCCATCAGTTCTTCAAGCAGCGCCAAAGAGACTTTGCCCGAAACGCTGTAAGGGTCTAGCTCCGGCTTTTCTGCATATTTCAACAAGATACTGGCATTGATTTTGGACATATTGACTTGGCCCATGGTCCAACCGCTAAAACGCCGCTCAGAGATTTCTTCGTAATGCAAAAGCACCACGTCTTTGTGGCGCGGGTCGCGCTGGATATGGCTGTAAAGCTCGCTTACCGCGTTGCGTCCGCCTTCTATCGCTTGCAGAAAAATTCCGCCGCCGTAGCACAAGATGCCTGTGATGCCGGAGCTGGGATTGCCCTGGCGCGATTGGAGCAAGATTTCATCGATAGCCGCAGAAGCAGGGTCAATCGCGCGGCTGGCGTAAAGCAGTCGAACCAACATAGGGTCAGCCTTTCTTAGGAATGAGGGACAAAAATTCGCGGCGCAAGTTGGGGTCTTTTAGAAAGACGCCACGCATGACCGAATTGATCATTTTGCTGTCCATGTCTTTCACGCCACGCCAAGACATGCAGTAGTGGCTTGCCTCCATCACAATGGCCAAGCCATCGGGTTGGGTTTTTTCTTGAATCAGATCGGCCAGTTGAACCACCGCCTCTTCTTGAATCTGGGGCCGGCCCATGACCCATTCGGCCAAACGGGCGTATTTGCTTAAGCCAATAACATTGGTGTGTTCGTTGGGCAAAACACCGATCCAAATTTTTCCAATCACCGGGCAAAAATGGTGGCTGCAAGCGCTGCGCACCGTAATGGGCCCGACAATCATGAGTTCGTTGAGGTGTTCCGCGTTCGGGAATTCAGTGATCGCAGGAGCTGCGACGTAGCGTCCGCGAAAAACTTCGTTGAGGTACATCTTGGCCACGCGCCGGGCGGTGTTGCCAGTGTTGTGATCGCGCTCGGTGTCGATTACCAAACTGGTCAAAACACCGCGCATTTTTTCTTCCACTTCGTCGAGCAAAGTTTCTAACTCGCCGGGCTGAATAAATTCAGAAATATTGTCGTTGGCGTTAAAACGCTTGCGAGCCGCGTTGATGCGCTCGCGAATTTTGACGGAAACAGGGGTTCCAGCGTCGTCGTCGGTTGATTTCATGAATTAGTTAATTTTGCAAAATGACCAAAGAATGGTACCAGCCTTTGCAAAACCAAGGTTTTACAGTCGCCCATTGTCCTGAGTAAGAACAAAGTTCCTGTCTCAATAGCGTGAGCCCATCAAAAACAAGACCGATCGCACCAAGCCCAAGGCCAAAAGATCTAAGAATCGCGCATGCCAGGCCCGCTGTTTGTAGCCTTCGGGGTCGACACGAAGCGACTGCTGATCTAAGGCGCGCAAGATGCCTGCTTGAAGCGCTTGGGCAAACGCAGCATCTTCGACAACAACATTGGCCTCGTGGGCCAACAACATGCTTAATGGGTCGAGGTTGGAGGAACCCACTGTAGCCCAGTGGCCATCAACGACGGCCACTTTGGCGTGCAAATAC
>QYPA01000055.1 GCA_007279715.1 Comamonadaceae bacterium
GGCTGATATACATATCAGTGGCTTTTGAAAATTTAGGAAATGATTTATAAAGCTTGGCATTGCCTATGTCTTTTTCAATCATAAATTTTGTAAAACTTTCACTGTTTTGCAAGTCTCTTTTGTATCTTTTTAGGTGGCCAACATTCCAAGATAGTTTGTACATTTCAGTGATAATTGCATCATCGGCGATAACAATCAATTCGCCTGAATTTCCTGCCAAGTTGGAGGTTGGCAGCCCGACCGGGTGCAGTTAATGGCGGCGGCTTTCATCGACAGTTGCAACGTGCTGGCCACTCGGGCGCCGGCCTTTGAAGGGAGCAGGGCCCAGTCTGCCAAGGTATTACCCCAGAACGTGTCTCCTGCGCCCACGGTGTCGGCCACGGTAACGGACGGCGCAGGCAAACTTTGATGCTGGTCGTCGATCGCGAGGTAAGCACCTTCAGCTCCAAAAGTCAGAGCCACGCGACTAAGTTTGCCCGGCATCACTTCGGCACGCAGTTTGCTCACCAATGAGGCAGACTCGTCGATACGCACATCAACGAAACCCAGACTCTTCAGGTCTTCGTCGCTGGCCTTGAGCCAGTCAGTCTGCTCGATCACTTGGTGCAGAGCTTGAACGTACTGCGCAAAATCGCCCGTCGCTTTGGGTCGCAGGTTAATGTCAACGCTGATGGTCCAACCCAGTTCGCATGCACCTTTCAAAATAGCCATCACTTTTTTGTGCTCGGGCGGTATCAGCAGCAGCGAACCGGTGTGCAAAATACCTGGCACTTGCGGACGCAGCAATGACAAAACGCCCTCCGCGGTGTAGTCGCGGTCGGCAATACCTTCGCGGTAAAAGCCATAACTCGGTTGGCCACGATTGATTTGCACTACCGCAAGTGACGTAGGCAGCAGGCTAGGCGGAGAAAGCGGCTCTACGCCGTCGGCTTCAAATTGCGTCCGCATTTGCTGGCCAAAAAGATCCACGGACAAGGGATTGAGAAACCCCACTTTCGCCCCTCGCAACGCTGCGGCCCGCGCCATATTGAAAGGACTTCCGCCCATCAAGGGGCGCAGGCTTCCATCAGACTGCGCGACGCAGTCCATCAATGCTTCGCCCAATACCCATATGTTTTGGCTCATGGTGATGGGTTTATTTTTTGAGCAAGTGTTGGCGACGCAGGACGTCGATCCAGACCGCAATAATCACCACCGCACCAATGGCCATCATTTGTTTGAACTGGGAAATTTCCATGAGATTCATACCATTGCGAATCATGGTGATCAAAACTGCGCCGAGCAAACTTCCCCAAATGCTGCCGCGCCCACCAAACAAAGAGGTGCCGCCCAAAATGACTGCAGCAATCGCATCCAACTCAAACATTTGCGCCATCTTGCCGCTCGAAGAGTCCATGCGTGCCATCAGAACCACGGCCCCCAGCGCACAACTCAAGCCCGAGACCACATAAACCCCAAGTTTGTACCAGCGGATATTGATACCCACTTGACGCGCTCCCATTTCGTTGGAGCCCATGGCATAGACATAGCGGCCGAGTTTGGTGCTTGAAAGCACAAAGGCCATGGCCACAAAGTAAACCCCAGTGATCCAAATTGGCATCGGTGCGCCGAGTAAATTGCCATAACCAATAAAGGGCAGAGGGTCTGGCATGCCCGAGTTGTCAAAGCCGCCGGTAGCATCAAACGCCAAACCGCGCCACAAAGTGAGCCCGCCTAGGGTGACGATAAACGAAGGGATTCCGACAAACGCGACCAAATAGCCGTTAAATACACCCACAGCCGCGCCGATAGCCAGTGCAGCAAGAATAGCGGTGTAGGGGTTGATTCCCATTTTGATCATCAAATGGCCCGCAATGGCGCCCGCAAGTGCGGTGAGTGCGCCAACGGCCAGATCCACGCCACCCGTGAGAATGACAAAGGTTTGCCCACCGGCTAGCAGCGCAATCACCGAGGCTTGAACCAAAATATTGGACAAGTTGCCGGTGGTTAAGAAGTAGGGGGAGGCAAGGGTTAGCAGTGCGCCTAGGAGCAATACAGCCACCAGTGCGCCATACCATTCTTGTCGGGTGATGGACTTCATGAATTCATTTCCTCAATACAAAAAAACGAACGACCCCCAGCAAAACTATCACTGGCGGCCGTTGCATCCGAAAGCCCGGCCCACGTGGGCTGGGCTTGGTCGGTTAACGTGGCTTACTTCACCTTCATGAACTGAGCGACGCCCGAATCCTTGGCAAATTTGTCTACGTTAGAAGGCAATACTAAGAAAGAACCGGTGTCGATACGGGCTTCCACTTTTTTGCCTTCAGCCGCAGCGATCGCTGTCTCTACCCCGACTTGCCCAATTTTCGCCAGCATTTGAGCGGCGTTTGCACTTTGCCACCCTTGTTTCATCATGTCGAGGCCGCCTGGGGAGCCGTCAAAGCCAGCAATTTTGACATCACCTGCTTTTTTACCAGCTGCCATCAACGCCGCTTTGGCACCCAATGCGCCGCCATCCCATGCGCAAGCAATTACTTTAACGGTTGGGTTAGCACGCAGAGCGGTTTCAACACCGTTCTGAGCCATAGTTTGGTCCCAAGTGGTTGGAACTTCAACCACTTTGACATTTTTACGTTTAGCGTTGAGGCCATCCAAGAAGCCTTTTTTGCGTTCTTGGCCAGTGCTTTGTCCGAGATCGCCAGTGATGTAGATCACGGTATCACCATCTTTGACTTGTCCAGCAGCCCAATCACCTTGAACCATTGCAGCTTTGATGTTGTCAGTTGCGACATAAGAAGTGATCTTGGAGCCAGAGATTCCGGTGTCCACAGCAACCACCTTGATACCAGCGGCCAATGCCTTGTTGATAGCGGGTGCAATACCTGCGCTGTCTACTGGTGCAATAGCAATTGCGTTAACTTTGCGCGTGATCATGTCTTCAACAATAGCGAGTTGTTTAGATAGTTCGCCTTTTTCAGCAGCGAGTTCAATGAACTTAACGCCTGCTTTGGTACCGGCCTTCTTGGCTCCGCCGTTAATTAATGTCCAACCCTCGTTGGTATTTCCGTTGGTGATATAGGCAACGGTAGTTTCAGCCATTGCAGTTGCCATTAGGCCTGCCGCTGCCATTGCGATGGCCAAACGGCCGAGTGTGCGCTTCATGTTCATAACTGTGTCTCCAGTGGTTTAAGTTAGCCCGACAGAGGATCTGTTGCGTGCTGGGATGGATTAAAGCAGATTTTTGATTAAATAAATCTAGGGGTTTTACTAATACGATTTCCGACAAATTTGTGGCATGCTCTAACCTAATGT
The DNA here is from genome assembly GCA_007279715.1 of Comamonadaceae bacterium. Taxonomy (GTDB): domain Bacteria; phylum Pseudomonadota; class Gammaproteobacteria; order Burkholderiales; family Burkholderiaceae_C; genus Allorhodoferax. The sequence continues at coordinate 3,295 of QYPA01000055.1, forward strand.
TTCACGGAATCATCCGTTTAATAGAGAAATTACCCTTTTGAGGCCTGAATGAACTCTCAACAACCCGTGCTGCAAATCAGTGGCATTACTAAACATTACGGTGGCGTCAAGGCCTTGACCGATGCCCATTTCAGCCTCAGTCCCGGCGAGCACGCCGCGATCGTGGGCGATAACGGGGCAGGTAAAAGTACCTTCGTTCGCTTAATTACGGGCGTGGAGCAGCCTAATCAAGGTGATATTTTGCTGGACGGGCAAAAAGTCAGTTTTCGCTCGCCTTTAGACGCAAGGGACCAAGGCATTGAAACGGTTTACCAAACCTTGGCTTTGGCGGAAGACTTGGATGTACCTGCCAATATCTTTCTTGGCCGTGAAATTACCCGTTTGAATTTGGGCCCCTTGTCGGTGCTGAACCACAAAGCCATGCGCGAACAGTCCACCCACATGCTGTCTACCACAGGGGTGAAGATTCAGGATATGTCAGAGAGTTTGCGCGGTATGTCAGGCGGGCAGCGACAGTGTGTAGCGATTGCTCGCGCGGCGGGGTTCGCGAAAAAACTTATTATTTTGGATGAGCCGACGGCTGCTTTGGGTGTTGCTGAAACAGCTCGGGTAGAGCAAATTATCAAAGGATTGAAAGCCCAAGGGATTCCTCTGATCATCATTAGCCACAACCTGCGCCAGGTATTTGATTTGGTGGACCGAATTTGGGTATTCCGCCAGGGTCGCATCATCTGTAGTCGCTTAACGCGTAACACAAGCCCTGAAGAAATAGTGGGGCTTATCACCGGCGCAGTCAGCCCAGCGAGTCTGGATACTGAAGAGGCGCTCACATGCTAAAAGGGATCGACCCGCTGCTGACACCCGAGCTGCTGATGCACCTGTGCGCCATGGGGCACGGCGAATGGGTGGCGGTAGTGGACGCCAATTTCACAGCTAACTTCTTGAGTCAGGGAAAGCCTGTAGTTCGCATTCCTGGACATAGTCTGGAGCGTGTGAGCCGAGCGGTACTTTCGGTGTTCCCGCTGGCGACGGATGAGGCTCAACCCGCTGCATTCATGCGCGTATCCAATAGCGATGAAGGCCACCGTACCCTTGCCCAGCAGGCAGTGATTGAACTGGTCGTAACACAGGGTTTCAAGCCAGAGCAGGTTGAAGCAGTTGAGCGCTATGCTTTCTACGAGAAAATCAAGGGAGTAAGCCTGATCGTACAATGCGGCGAGGGCACAGCCTACGGCAACGCTTTATTCTGCAAAGGCGTGATTCTTCTCTGACGCATTCGGGCTTTGACCAAATCATGAACAGCGCTTTGTCCCCAACCTCCATGCGGGGCTCTAACCACGTGGGCATGCGCCAGTTCAATGAACGGATTGTTTTGCAGGCGATTCGTCATCACGGGGCTATACCTAAAGCAGATCTGGCGCGGCTGACGCAGTTATCCACCCAAACCGTGGGCATCATCGTGGGTCGCTTACTTGACGACGGTTTGTTGGTGAAGCAAGCCCGGGTCCGCGGCAAGATCGGTCAGCCCTCCGTGCCGCTGTCGCTTAACCCGCAAGGCGCGTTTAGCGTGGGCATTCAAGTCGGACGGCGTAACCTTGAGCTGCTTGTGGCAGACTTTTGCGGTCAGCCGGTCGAGCGGTTGGAGGTGCTGTATGACTATCCCAACCCAGACGTTTTGTTCCAATCCATCGCGCATGGTTTACAAACGCTGCAAGAGCGCATGGGCGATTTGTGGACGCGCACCGTAGGCGTGGGTTTGACGGCCCCGCTGTCGCTGCACAAATGGGCTGACCTTATCGGTGGGGAGGCCGCGCAAGCGCTGGCACGATGGGAAACCATTGATCTGTCAGCCGAAGTGCAACGTCTGACCGATTTACCGGTCGTGTTTTCCAAAGACACTACAGCCGCGTGTGTGGCCGAGTTGCTACAAGGCCAAGGCAGAGTAGTAAGCAGCTTTCTCTATGTATTTGTAGGCACTTTCATCGGCGGTGGCCTGGTGTTATCAGGCCACATCATGAATGGCGAGCGTGGCAACGCCGGAGCCATCGGCTCCTTACCGGTTGGATTGGCACAGTTTCCATCAAGATCCGTCGGTCCGGACACGCCGCTGCAATTGCTGCAGACAGCATCGGGCTGGCAGTTAGAGCAAGCCCTAATTGCTGCCGGGCACAACCCGTTGCTTATTCACCAGGACGGCATCATGGATGCTGCTTACGACGCCTTCACCGGACCTTGGATTACCAATGCCAGTCAAGCGCTGGCCATGACGGTAGCGAGTTCGTCTGCCTTGTTAGATCTTGATGCGGTGGTGATGGACGGCTCACTCGGTGCCCCTCTTATGACTGCATTGATGTCTGCCACGCAAGCTGCGCTATCGGGTTACCGCTTTGACGGGATGCACCAACCGCTTTTGTTAACCGGCCAAGTAGGCGCGCACGCGCGCGCTTTAGGTGGCGCTTTACTGCCGCTGCACAGCCAGTTTTTCCCGGACAAAGACATCTTCCTTAAACAGGACGCCGTATGAAGTTGTATCTCGACTCGGCCGACGCCCGCCAATGGGCCTTGCCTGCGGGCTGTCCGCCTGTGCAGGGTGTGACCACCAACCCGACCCTGGTCATGCAAGCCGGATTACCGGTGAGCTTGCCAGGCTATTTGAAGCTGGTGGCGCAAGCGGGCGAGGCTGGCATTCCCGAACTGATGTTGCAATTGCCTATGTTCGATCGGGACGAGGCAGCACAATGGCTGGAGGTTCTGCTGCCAGCCGCAGTCCATGCCCGCGTCCGACTGACCATAAAACTGCCTTGTCATCCTAATTGGCTGCCTTTGCTACAGGAGGTGCAGGCCTGTAGCATACCAACTCTGCTAACCGGCTTGTCCAACCCGATGCAATTATTGTGGGCTCGCGCGCAAGGTGCAAACTACGTAGCTCCGTATGTGGGTCGCCTCCAAGCGGACGGGCGGGATGTGTGGGCATTGATCGAAGCATGCGTGGCCGTGCAGGCCGATGGTCCGCAACTGGTGGCCGCCAGCATCAAGTCGGCCGACGTGTTCTCGCGCCTGATCGCCTGCGGCGCCCATGCGATCACGGTACGCCCGGAGTTTGCAGCGGGACTGGCCATAGACGAATTGACGCTTGCTGCGATGGAGCAGTTCGCCCTCGATGCGAGGACAAGCCTCAAACCCGTTTGAAGGTTTGCTTTAGCTGAATTATTCACCTAAGTCAAGACTCAAGAAACACCTATCTGAAACATTTATTATTTAACTCTCCCGATTCTTTAATTTTAGGCTTAAGTGAAAGAATCGCTACTGAAATTCGTTCGACGCATTGACCTGACGCCACCTAGATAGAATTTAATCATGTAC
>QYPA01000091.1 GCA_007279715.1 Comamonadaceae bacterium
CCTTGGCCACCGCCTTGCAAACCGCCCAACACGCCGAGCGCCTGGGGTTTTCGCGCTATTGGGTTGCCGAACACCACAACATGCAAGGCATTGCCAGCTCTGCCACCGCCGTCTTGGTTGGCTATTTGGCCGGTGGCACCGAGCGCATTCGCGTCGGCTCAGGAGGCATCATGCTCCCTAACCACGCGCCGCTGGTCGTTGCCGAAGCGTTTGGCACCTTGGCGGAGCTTTACCCCAACCGCATTGACTTAGGCTTAGGCCGAGCCCCAGGAACTGACCGCGATACCATGCGGGCGCTGAGGCGCGACCGCGCAGAAACCGAAGAAGACTTTCCCCGCGACGTTGCCGAATTACAGCGCTTGCTTGCCCCAGCTCAAGCCGGGCAACGCATGATCGCCATGCCCGGCGCGGGAACGCAGGTTCCGATCTGGTTATTGGGTTCGAGTTTGTTTTCAGCGCAACTCGCAGCTCTTCGCGGATTGCCCTTTGCCTTTGCGTCTCACTTTGCGCCGCGCTTGCTGCACCAAGCGGTTGACCTGTACCGCAGCCTGTTCCAGCCCTCCGAACAATTAGCCAAGCCTTACGTAGTGATTGGGGTTCCTCTTGTGGCAGCGCCCACCGATGAAGAAGCTGAGTTTTTAGCTAGCAGCGTGTACCAACGGGTCTTAGGTATTTTGCGCGGCGACCGCCGCCGTTTGCAAGCACCGGTTGAAGGTTTTATGGCGCAATGCAGCGCCCAAGAACGCGCAGCCATTGCCGATTTTCTAGGCGCTGCCGTTGTCGGTGGTCCCGACAAAGTCAAAGCCCAACTTCATGACCTTGCGCAGGCGACGGGTGCCGATGAGTTGATGCTGGTGTGCGATGTTTTCGAGGTGCCGCATCGGCTTCGGGCATTGGAGATTGCGGCGCAGGCGGCTTAAACAATCAATTCGAATTTTCTTTTTCGTCAAGCATCCAAACCGGTATGTCACGCTTCATGTGCAACACACGCCAGACATCGACAGCGTCTGGTAGCTCGACATAAAAGATCAGAAAAGGAAACCGCGTTAGCGGCCAAGATCGTAGTTCCGGAATATTGAGCTCATGCGCATAGCGAGGCGAACCAGTTGCCGGATGTTCCGCTATATGGACATATGCGGCTTCCAATGCGTCAATTAATCCCAAAGCTGCAGGTAAAGCGTCGACTTTTACGTAATAGTCGATTGCATCTTGAACATCTTCGACAGCCAGTTGTCGTTGCCGAACAGGTTTGAATTTCACGCGTTGTTTCGCGACCGAACGCTTTGGCGCAACCCTTCGAAATAGGATTGATCTGCTGCTCCAGCATCAGCGGACTGCGCCCCGCGCAATAACGAAGATCTTAGATTTTGCCGATCTTGATCCATACGAATCAGTTCACGAACGTACTCACTCGAGGTTTCAAAGCCCCGCTGTCCGACTTGGAGGTCTACAAAAACTTGGAGGCTTTCGGGAATAGAAATATTCATGGTGGTCATTCCATAAATTCTAGGCTTCAATGCTGAATTTATCAATCCCTCCAAATTAGCCTATTCCACTGTAACGGAGTGGGGTGGCTAGGGGGTAATTCTGAAATAGTTTTACCCACCGTGAAATATGTCGTAAAGATTAGTCATAAAGGTCTACTTTTCGGGTCATATTCAGACTACCAAAAGGAGCTGTCCGACAAGGTTTTAGACCTAAGAGATCGGGTGAAGCTGACGTTCAATGCGATAGCCGAACAGCTCATCTTAGCGGGCTACCGCTCACCCCGTGGGTTTGACCTCGGACCTGAAAGCGTATTCTCAATTTACAAGAAGCGCAAGATTAGAGATCTGAGGCTAAACGCTGCGCCGAAGCTGGAGCTGAAAATTATAGAGATAGAGGAGTTATAAGTAACAGCCTTAGTACAAGCGCCAGCGACGTTTTTAGGCGAGTGCGATCACTACCCTATAACGTGATCACTACCACCGCTTGCTTGCTGTTAGGGCTCTGGGAAATAGTAAATTCCTTGATACTCGATTGCTTCAGGGTTTCGATGCACAGGTTGTTTCTAGCCCCAAACATCATTGTTTTCTTCAGATTTCTTGCTTTCAGTTTTCAGCTTTTAAGTCCATGAGGCTATCAGGCTCGTAAAGCTCGTTACAGCGAGCCGAACGCCATGTAAAGTTTGCTTCAACTCGCTCTTTACGGAAAATCAATAAAGTGCTTGATTTTAAACAGAAAAATAGGTAAAATTCTTTCTGAAAATTGAAATTCGGAGAAACTTATGAGCACTTTTGGATATGTTCGAGTCAGCACCCTTCAACAGGCTAATGAGGGGGACAGCTTAGAGACCCAGCTCCGACAAATCAAGTCTTACTCAGAGCTCAAAGGCTACACCATCCCAAGTGAGAACCTGATTACCGAAAAGGGGGTCAGCGGAAGCCTTGAGTTTGAAAAACGTCCCGAGGGCGCAAAGCTGTTCGCTAGCCTTCAGCGTGGTGATGTTCTCATCTTCTCAAAGCTAGACCGAGCCTTTCGCAACACAAGGAACGCCCTCAACACGCTCCATGACTTAAAGCAGCGTGGCGTATCAATTCACTTTATTGATCTCGGCGGGGATGTGACAAACGATGGAATTGGTTCAGTGATCTTCACAATTCTTAGCGCCTTCGCAACCTTCGAGCGAGAGCGGATCGCTACCAGAATTCGAGAAGTCAAGCAGACTCAAAAGACTGAGGGTAAATTTCTTGGTGGTTTCACTCGGTTTGGGTTTTCTGTCGTTGGTGAGAAGCTAGAGAAAGATCCCGCTCAGCAAGCAATCATCAAGGAGATGAAAGTGATGCGGAGACGTGGAATGAGCCTTCGCCGTATCTCTAAGTGGCTTGACCGAACCCACGGTGTAACGATGTCGCATTCAACCGTAGCAACCTTTTTTTAAATGCGTTTAAAACTCAAACAAGGAGCGAATAGTGGCGACTAAGAAGACCCCCAAGGGAAACAACCCCTCAACCACTCTTCACATCTACACACGGGTGTCCACTATTGCTCAAGCCGATAAGGGTACGTCGCTTGAAAGCCAGCTTCAAATCGGAACTAAAAGAGCGAAGTTACTAAATTTTACGGTTGAACACTGGAATGAAGGAGGTAAGAGCTCTCACCACGATGACATTCAAGGTCGCCCAGTGCTCTACGAGTTGTTTCAAGCAATCAAAGCGGGTGAAGTTAAGCACCTCTGGGTCTACGACCAATCTAGGTTAGCAAGGAACGACCAAGTTGCTTCAATTTTTCGATATGAGCTAAAAAAACAAGGGGTCACTCTTTACATCAAAGATGGTCAGTTCGACCTCTCAAGCCCTTCCGACAATCTTCTTCATCAAATGCTCGACGCTGTAGCCAAATTTGAAAATTCTGTAAGAGCTGAACGATCTCGTATAGGTAAGTTGATGAAAGTTAAAGGGGGCTTTTGGCACGGTGGTGTTCCGCCATTTGGCTATGAGATCAGTCAAGGAAAACTTGCTGAAATTAAAGCCGAAAGCAAATGGGTAAAGTTCATTTTCAAGCAAGCACTGAAAGGAAACTCAGTCGCATCCATCAAAAAGGAGCTTGACTCAAATGGGATCCTCGCTCGAAGAGGCGGTCTATGGACGCTTGGGTCTATCGAGTCATTGATGACCAACACTCACTACCTCGGTCGATACGTTTACACAGATGGCGTCTCGAGTGAGCAGGTTGAGGTTAAGTGTCCAGTCATCGTTGATGAGGTGACTTGGAACTCAGTTCACCTTGCTCGTAAGCGGAAATCAAATCGTAAAGACCAGCAGAACGCCACGATTAAAAACTTCTACTTGCTACGTGACTTTATGGTCTGCGGTCACTGCGGTCGAAAGATGGCTGGGCGAATCAAACCTTCAAAGTCCGAGCAGATGTACTACTGTCCAAATAAAGAGCGTGTTTGGGCTAAGGATGGTGAAAGCTCAACGCACTACCAAAGAGGTACAGGTTGTGGTTTTGATCGAGCAATGAACATTCAGATTACTGACAAGCTGGTCTTCGACACGGTAGTCAAACTTCATAGCAGCTCAAGCATCCTCAAAGAAGAGGTGAAAAAGCGGGTTTATTTAGATCACGGAATTAAAAGCGTCACCACAGCAGAAGAGACTAAAGGTTTTGAGCGCCAGCTTCGTAAATACGAGTCACTTTTTCAAAGTCTCCAAGAGTCCATCGGTAACCTTGAAGCAAACCGAGTCTTGAAACGGATGGACGATAAAGCCTACAAAACTGCGGTGGCTCGGATGAACGACGAAGCAGATCGACTGAAGACTGAGATCACAAATTTACGGCTCAAACTAAGGGGCGAAGCCGAGAAGAAACAATGGGTCTATTGGGTCGATCACTTTGGTAAAGAGATTGATGAAAAATCAAAACTCACCGACCAGCACCGCCAGCTTTATCTGAAGGGTTTGATTGAAAAAATCGAAGCAAAGTTCAACGCCGAGACCCGTAACCACGAACTAGAAATCCACTTCCAACACCCCATCGTAGGGGACGGAATCAAGTGGAAAGACCCAAAGAAAAAGACCTTGGGTTACAAGGTCTTAAACGGCTCAAAAACGACCTCTCTACAAGTGGAAAAGAGGGACGGGCGGGGAAAGTAAATTACCCCCTAGCCACCTTACTCAACGGTCACCGACTTAGCTAAATTCCTAGGCTTATCCACATCAGTACCTCGTGCACAAGCCGTGTGGTAGGCCAGTAATTGCAAGGGGACGACGTGCAGAATAGGCGAGAGTGGGCCGTAGTTTTCCGGCATGCGGATGACGTTCATGCCTTCGCTGGATTCGATTTTGGTGTCGCTATCGGCCAAGACATACAACACGCCGCCACGAGCTCGGACTTCGTGCATATTGCTTTTTAACTTTTCCAACAACACGTCGTTGGGCGCGACCGTGACTACGGGCATGGCGCTGGTCACCAAGGCCAAGGGGCCGTGTTTGAGTTCGCCAGCGGCGTAGGCTTCGGCGTGGATGTAGGTAATTTCTTTGAGCTTGAGTGCGCCTTCTAATGCGATGGGATAGTGGGTTCCACGGCCTAAAAATAATGCATTTTCTTTGGATGCAAACTCTTGCGCCCAAGCGATCAATTGAGGCTCTAAAGCCAATACGGCTTGTAAAGCAGCGGGCAAGTGGCGCATGGCTTTGATGTGAATGGCTTCTTCTTGCTCGCTTAAATGGCCTTTGGTTTGCGCCAATGCCAAGGTGAGCAAGAACAACGCAGCGAGCTGGGTCGTAAACGCTTTGGTGGAGGCCACGCCGATCTCTGCACCTGCGCGGGTAACGTAGGCCAGTTTGCATTCCCGCACCATGGCCGAGGTAGCTACATTACAAATAGTGAGCGTGTGCGCCATACCGAGGCTTTGTGCGTGGCGCAAGGCGGCCAGGGTGTCAGCGGTTTCGCCCGACTGGCTGAGCGTGACCACCAAGGTTCGGGGGTTAGGGACGGATTCGCGGTAGCGGTACTCGCTGGCAATCTCGACTTGGCAAGGGACTTTGGCAATCGCCTCGATCCAATACTTGGCCACGCAGCCGCTGTAATAGCTGGTTCCGCAGGCCAGGATAAGCACGTTATCGATGGCTTTGAACACCGAGTAAGCGCCATCACCAAACAACTCGGGCGTGATGCCTTCGATGCCTTCGAGTGTGTCGGCAATGGCACGCGGCTGCTCGAA
>QYPA01000008.1 GCA_007279715.1 Comamonadaceae bacterium
CATGCGATCTCGCATTACAACAAGTACTTCAATGGCATGCACAACACGAGCCATTGGAATGAGAATATTTGGTACCTTTCGGTGCCTAAGTCCTTTTTCGAGGACGCATACAGTGGGGGCCCTTTCGAGTTCTTGACTGCCATCAGTTTCTCGTTCGAATACTTGCTGACCAACCTGTTGTTTGTGCCCTTTATGTCGGGTGCAGCCCATAACGGCGATATCTCAACCGTCACCTTTGGCTTCTCGGCCCAAAGTGACGAGTCACGCCATATGACTTTGGGTATTGAGTGCATCAAGTTCATGCTCGAACAAGATCCAGACAATTTACCCATCATCCAGCGTTGGATGGACAAGTGGTTCTGGCGCGGCTACCGCCTCTTGACGCTGGTGGCGATGATGCAGGACTACATGCTGCCAAAACGCGTGATGAGTTGGAAAGAGGCTTGGGAGATGTACGCCGAGAGCAATGGCGGAGCATTGTTCAAAGACCTGGCGCGCTACGGTGTCCGTGAACCCAAAGGCTGGAAAGACGCTTGCGAAGGCAAGGACCACATCAGCCATCAAGCATGGGCTACTTTTTATCAATATGGGCATGCTGCGGCCTTTCACACCTGGCTACCCGAGCAGTCCGAGATGAAATGGTTGTCGGAGAAGTATCCCGATACCTTTGACCGGTATTACAAAGGCCGCTTTGACCATTGGGCTGAAGTGCAAAAAACCGATGGCCGCTGGTTCAATCAAACCCTGCCCATGCTTTGCCAGGTGTGCCAGGTCCCCATGATGTTTACCGAGCCTGGGGATCCCACGCAAATTGACTTTCATGAAACCACGTACCACGGCATGAAGCACCACTTTTGCAGTGTGCACTGCAAAGAAATTTTTGAAAACGAACCCAAAAAATACGTGCAAGCTTGGGTGCCAGTGCACCAAATCTACCAAGGTTCTAGCTATCCAGAGGATATCAACCCAGCGTCACCTGGCGATAGCCCGGTACGCGAGGTTTTGCGCTTTTACGGTATAAATCCCGGCGAAGACAATGGCGACTTCAGCACCAGTCCAGATCGCAGTAACTTTGCCAAATGGCGCGGCGACAAACGCAAACCTGGGGTTGCTACATGAGCGCATTGGTCACTGATGTGATGCTGCGCTCACTGGGGCCATATCCCCTGCACGAGGCCGACACTGAGGATCGTTTTTATGGTAACCGGCTGATTTACACCAGCTGGGAAAACCATTTGATGTATGCAGCACCTTTTTGTCTTCCATTGCCACCCACGCTGCCTTTTGGTGCGTTGGTTCGTGTGGTGTTTCCCGAGATTTATGGAGAACACCCAGAGTTCGAGCAAATTGACTGGGAGCGTACGCAGTGGTTTAACTCCAAGCTGCGCTTTCGCCCGGACTTTGGTAAATCGCTGGAGCAGCACGGACTGACGCACAAGTCCCTGATCCGTTTTCGCACCCCGGCGCTCGAAGGCATCAAACGCAGCACAGGCCCGGGACGCCAGGCTTTTTAAGGCACGCATGAGTTACCAATTGACGATCGAACCCCTAGAGGCCACCCTTGAAGTGGAAGAGGGACAGACACTGCTCGACGCCGCCCTGCGGCAGGGCATCTATATTCCCCATGCCTGTGGCCACGGCCTTTGCGGCACCTGCAAGGTGGAGGTGAGCAATGGCGAGGTAGACCATGGCCACGCCAATCCCTTTGCCCTAATGGAATTTGAGCGTGACCAAGGAAAGACATTGGCCTGTTGCGCTACCTTGCAAAGCGACGCAACCATTGAGGCCGATATCGACGAAGAGCCCGATGCGGAGATTATTCCAGTGCGCGACTTCGAGACCACAGTCTCGCGCATCGAGCAACTCACGCCCACCATCAAGGCCATCTTTTTAAAGCTCGCTTCGCCCATCCACTTCCAAGCGGGTCAGTATGTTCAATTGGTGATCCCTGGTGTAGAGGGCGGACGCGCTTTTTCGATCGCCAATTCTCCAGAGCAAGTGGCCGTCAGTGGCGAGATAGAGCTCAATGTCCGTATCGTAAAAGAAGGTGTGGGGACCACGTGGTTGCACCAGAATTTGGCAGTGGGGTCCCGACTGCGCATAGCAGGCCCTTATGGGCGCTTTTTTGTACGCAAGTCGGTCAAACAACCTAGGGTCTTTATGGCCGGAGGTTCTGGTTTGTCTAGCCCGCGTTCCATGATTTTGGATCTTCTTGCCAGCGGTAGCAGCGAGCCCATTACGCTGGTCTATGGACAACGTAGCCGCGACGAGTTGTACTACGACGCCGAGTTTCGCGCACTGGCTGCGCAGCACTCGCATTTCACTTATCTACCAGCTCTGTCTGATGAGCCAGAGGGAAGTGACTGGACGGGCGCGCGCGGCTTTGCGCACGATGCAGCCAAAGCACATTTCAACAATAATTTTTCTGGCCACACCGCTTATCTGTGCGGACCGCCAGTCATGGTGGAGGCCTGTATCAGCACCTTAATGCAAGGGCGTTTGTACGAGCGAGACATTTTTACCGAAAAATTTCTCTCTGCTGCCGATGCCAACCAGCAGCGCAGCCCGCTGTTCAAACGCGTATAGCTCCCACCGCCATGGCTGATCAACCTATCACCAAGCATACGGTGCACGTTGTGCAAACCGAAGAGTCCTATGCGTGCTGTGAAAACCAGAGCCTGCTGCAGGGAATGCTCAAGCTTGGGCGCAAATGCATCCCAGTGGGCTGCGTCAATGGCGGCTGTGGCGTCTGCAAGGTGCGTGTTGTTAAAGGGCAAGTCAATAAGCTCGGGCCGGTCAGTCGGGCCCACGTGAGCGCGCAAGAGGATGCGCAGGGATACACCTTGGCATGCCGGGTGGCGCCCACCGATGAGGTGTGGCTCGAAGTGGCATGCAAGCTAGAAAAGCTTTTTTCCAAAGGGTTCGCTGCACCAAAGAGCGAAATTTTCAACAAGTAAGGAGACAACCATGAGCATTATGAGAATTGGCCACGTCGACATCAGTGTGATGGACATGGCAGCCGCAGTAAAACACTACGAAAACGTGTTGGGCTTAAAGTCCACCATGCAGGATAAGACCGGTAAGGTTTATATGAAATGTTGGGACGAATGGGATAAGTTTTCTCTGGTTCTGACACCTTCAGACCGTGCTGGCGTAAACCATGTGGCATACAAAGTTGAGAAAGACAGTGAACTCGACCAATTAAAAATCGCCATTGAAGCGGCCGGCACCGCCACCAAGATGGTTGCGGAAGGAACCATGCCCTCAACTGGGCGAATGCTGGTATTTAACCTGCCCAGTGGCCACGAGATGCGCCTGTTTGCCATGAAGGAATGCGTCGGTACAGACGTGGGGTCTATCAATCCCGATCCTTGGCCTGATGGCGTTAAAGGTGCGGCTGCGCATTGGCTCGACCACGTGCTCCTAATGTGTGAGTTCAATCCCGGAGAAGGCATCAACAAGGTGGCAGAAAACACAAGCTTCTTCATTGATGTGCTTAACTTTTTCCAAACCGAGCAACTGACCGTGGGTCCTGAAGGCGCGTTTCAATTGGCGTCATTCTTATCGTGCTCGAGCAAGCCGCACGACATCGCATTTGTGGGTGGCCCCACTCCCGGCTTACATCACATTTCCTACTTCCTTGATTCATGGCACGACGTGCTCAAGGCGGGCGATGTGATGGCCAAGAACAAGGTGCGCATTGACGTCGCGCCTACCCGTCACGGCATAACACGTGGTGAGACGATTTACTTCTTTGATCCCAGTGGCAACCGCAACGAGACATTCGCGGGCTTGGGTTACCAAGCACAGCGCGACCGTCCGATAACCACTTGGACGGAGGATGAGGCAGGCAGAGCAATTTTCTATCACACCGGTGTGTTACCTCCCTCTTTTACCGACGTCTACACCTGAAATCCAGGACGACGCAATGCAAACATTTCCACTGAGTGTTCCTCAGCCTGTCATCAGCGCAGCAGCAGCGCACGAATGTGTGGGTGCCGCTGTCAAAACAGCACAGTCCATGGGGCTGTGTGTGAATGTAGCGGTGCTTGATGGCAGTGGCGTGCTGGCCGCGTTCTTACGAATGCCAGGCGCGCCGCTGCACTCGGTGGAAATTGCTATTGACAAAGCCTATACCGCTGTCAGCTTTGGCCTTGCTACTAGCCGGTGGCACGTAGCACTTGAAGGTCATTCGACTGCGGTGCGCGAAGGCATTGTGCGAAGACCCCGCTTTGTGGCTTTTGGTGGGGGTCTGGCCATTGTGGATCAGGGTCAACGCATTGGAGCCATTGGTGTGTCGGGCGCGACTGAAAGCCAGGATGAAGCGATTGCGCAGGCTGGGCTTCACGCACTTGGACTGGATTGATTTTGATATGAAAAAACTACGATGAAACACTTTTTGAACTACATCAACGGCGAGTTTGTTGCCACAGATAAAACCTTTGAGAATCATGCCCCTGCTGATAACAAAGTTTTGGGTCTGGTGCACGAGGCCGGGCAAGCCGAGGTGGACGCTGCAGTGCGTGCCGCACGCGCCGCTCTGCATGGCGATTGGGGCCGAATGACTGTGGTTAAACGCACGGAGTTACTCCACGCTGTTGCCGATGAAATTATCCGTCGTTCGGACGAGTTTTTAGAAGCAGAGATTGCCGACACTGGCAAGCCACGCAGCTTGGCTTCACACATCGACATTCCCCGTGGCGCAGCCAACTTCAAGGTGTTTGCTGACATTGTTAAAAACGTGCCAACCGAAAGCTTTGAGATGGCCACACCTGACGGTGGGCAGGCCATTAACTACGCTACCCGCTCGCCAGTCGGCGTGGTGGGCGTAGTATGCCCTTGGAACTTGCCTCTCTTACTCATGACGTGGAAAGTCGGCCCAGCGCTGGCCTGCGGAAACACGGTGGTGGTCAAGCCCTCAGAGGAGACTCCAGCCACGGCTACGCTTTTGGGTGAGGTGATGAGCGCTGTCGGAATCCCTCCCGGTGTTTATAACGTGGTACACGGTTTCGGGCCCCAATCAGCGGGTGAATACCTTACCCGCCACCCCGGCGTCAACGCTATTACCTTCACCGGTGAGACACGTACCGGTGAAGCCATCATGGCCGCTGCCGCCAAGGGCGTGCGCCCGGTTTCGTTTGAACTCGGCGGCAAAAATGCAGGCATCGTTTTTGCTGACGCTGACTTTGACAAAGCCATTGCAGGCATTACTCGCAGCGTGTTCGAAAACTGTGGCCAGGTTTGCTTGGGAACAGAACGGGTCTATGTTCAGCGACCGATTTTCGAAAAATTCGTTGCAGCCCTCAAAGCAAAAGCAGAAGCGCTAAAGATTGGCCCGCCCAATGAGCCTGGTGTCAACTTAGGGCCACTGATATCTGCCGAACACAAACAAAAAGTTTTGTCTTATTACCAAAAAGCCCTGGCCGAAGGTGCGACCCTGGTCACTGGCGGCGGCGTGCCCGACATGCCCGCTGAGTTAGCACA
>QYPA01000063.1 GCA_007279715.1 Comamonadaceae bacterium
GATTGTTTTGGAATCGCGCCGGCAAGCCGCTACGCGCGTTCAGTTGTCCACCGACGGCCTTCGGCCTTTTGCAGTGGTACGACCATGAGACTTCGCCAACAACAGGGTTTTACCCTCATCGAAGTCTTGGTGGCGCTCAGCATCGTGGGCATCGCTTTGATCGCTGGCTTCAAAGCCACCGGCGCACTTACCCACAACGCGCAACGCCAAAGCGCACAACTTTTGGGGCAGCTGTGCGCTGAAAATGCATTGGTCTCCTTGCGCTTGCTTCACCAAATTCCGGGAATAGGAGAAACAAAAAGTCTCTGTACGCAAGGCGGTCAATCGCTGGAAGTCACCCGTTCGGTGCAAGCCACACCCAATCCTAATTTTGTGCGGGTCGATGTGCAAGTTTCTATCGCAATAGGTCAGGCCCAAGAGCCGGTGATGCGTTTAAGTACTCTCTTAGGACGCAACTAAGGTATGACGAAAGCCCGAAGCAGCCTCGGCTTTACCCTTGTGGAAATGTTGGTGGCTATTGCGTTGATGGCGCTCATGGGCGTGATGGCATGGCGTGGTTTGGGCAGCATACAAGGGGCCCAAATCCGCTTAGCCCAACACACTGATGACACCTTGGCTTTGCAAGCAGGCCTCGGGCAATGGGCCGCTGATTTAGATGCCATCGCGATTCAAGCCAACACGCCTAGTTTGGCCTGGGATGGCCGGGTGTTGCGCGTTTTGCGCCGCGGCAGTGCGTCTCCCGGGGACGGCTTGCGGGTAGTGGGTTGGTCGCAAAGGCAAGTGGATGGCATCGCCTATTGGCTGCGATGGCAGTCGCCTAGCCTGAGAACCCGCGCTGAACTTGACGCGGCTTGGGCCCAAGCCGCCCGCTGGGGTCAAAACCCCAGCAACGAGGACCAATTACACGAAGTGCGGATCAGCCCGTTAAGCCAGTGGCAAATTTTTTACTTCCGCAATAACGCTTGGACGAATCCCCAATCATCGGCGTCAGCCACCGACACCAACGCCTTGCCAGAAGGCATGCGATTGGTTCTGACCTTGCCAGCGGGCCAAGTGATCAGCGGCGTGCTCACCCGCGACTGGGCTCGCACCGAAGGCAGTACCCCACCATGAAACGCCAAGCACAACAGGGCGCTGCGATTGTGATGGCCATGCTCACGGTCGTTTTGGTGGCCACTATGGCCTCTGCGGCGCTATGGCAACAGTGGCGTGCGGTGGAAGTTGAAACTGCCGAGCGCTCCCGCGCCCAAGCCACCTGGGTTTTGATTGGGGCACTCGATTGGGCGCGTTTGATTTTGAAAGAAGACGCTCGCAAAGGCGGCGCTGACAACCTGGCCGAGCCGTGGGCCTTGGCCTTGGAGCAAGCACGGCTTTCTACTTTTTTGGCAGCCGATCGCAGCGATACCTTGGCCGCCCAAGCCAGCCAAAACGCTTTTTTGTCCGGCCAAATGGTGGACCTGCAATCGCGCCTGAACACCACCAACCTGATTCAAGACGGCAAAGTCCACGGTGCCACACTACAAATGTTTGTTCGGCTCTTTGACCAACTCGGGCTCAATCCTCGCTTGCTTGAAACCCTGGTTTCCCAGCTGCTCCTGTCCGCTGGCGACAAGCCTCAAGCGCCTTTGCGGCCCTACGATATTGACCAACTTGCATGGCTTGGTGTGGATGCCGACAGCATCGAGCGCTTACGTCCTTTTGTGACCATCCTGCCTGAACGTACCCCCGTGAATCTTAATACAGCATCGCCTCTGGTTTTGGTCGCCTCCCTGGGGATTGACCCCGCGGCAGCACAACAACTTGTCCAAGCCCGCAGCCTGAATCCTTGGGATAGCCTCGAGGCCGTTCGCGCTGTCGCGCAGTCGGGTCTGCGCTCGCTTGACGCCCAAGCCGTGTCGATTAGCTCGCGCTTTTTTGAACTGCGTGGAACTTTGCAAATCGACAACCACACGGTTCACGAGACCTCCATGGTCCAGCGGGATGGGCTGCAAGTCAAAACCCTTTGGCGCAAGCGAACCGTTGGCGCAGCAGCAGGAAGCCCCAAGCCCGCAACCTACAATGATTTATGACATTTCACTCAATATGTGATCCATGGCCACGCTCCTCTTAAGCCTTCCTGTAGAAGCCCTGCAAGCGAGCTCTGCGCTTGGGTATGTGCTTTCGCCGGATGGGCAAGGCATAGGGCTTCAGTCCAGCGTCCCCGTGGGTTTGCTTTCACAGACGCTCGGCGAACGTATATCGACCGTCACCCACACCGTCGTAATCGTCCCCACTGCCCAACTGTCTTGGCACCGTCTCACCTTACCTATTGGCGCACTCGCGGGTCAGCAAAGGGCGGTGTTGGAAGGGCTTTTGGAAGAGCAGTTATTAGATGACCCCGCCCATTTGCACTTTGCGCTTGCCCCCCACGCCCGCGCTGGCATCCCCGTTTGGGTGGCTGTTTGTAATAAGGCCTGGTTGCGCCAAGCCATCGACGGATTGGAATTGGCGGGACTCTCCTTAGACCGCATCGTCCCTGAAACCACACCCACCGAACAAGGTGCCTCTGTGTGTGCCATCGGCCCCGCCGAAGAGGCTTGGCTATTACACGCCAGCACCCAAGGTGTGACGCGCTGGCCGCTCACCGCTGCCAGCGTGGCTTTGCTTGCGTGGCCGAGCGACGCGCCCCTTGAGGCAGAGCCCGCGGTTGCAGCCCGCGCTGAAAAACTCTTTGGCCGATCGGTCACGCTGCTCAACCCAGGCCAACGCGCTATCGATGCGAGCCAGTCGCACTGGAACCTCGGGCAACTCGGGATGTCCTTATCCAAACAAACGCGAATTCTCAAACGCATAAGCAACGCCCTCTCCATGTTTGCTACGAGCCCGCGCTGGCGGCCGACCCGGTGGGGACTTTTGGTGTTGCTGGTAGTGAATGTGCTGGGCTTGAATGTGCGGGCTTTTCAAGAGCGCAGTGCCATGCTTAACCAGCGCCAGGCCATGGATGCGGTAGTCACTGAAACGTTTCCTAAAGTCAGCTTGGTGGTTGATGCGCCCGTGCAGATGCAGCGCGAAATCAACGCCCTGCAAATCGCCAAAGGCCAAACCAGCGGCAACTCGTTTGAAAGTCTGCTCGGCGTGCTCATGGCCAGTTTGGCGGTGCCAGGGCAGCCCACACCCACGCCCACCACCATTGATTTTTCCAACGGGCAACTGCAAGTCACTGGTCTCTCTATCAACCCACAAACATGGGCCCAAGTCCAACTGCAACTGCAAGCCCAGGGCTACCTGGTTCGCCAGTCTGGCGATATTGTGGTCATTCAGGCTAAAGGGGCTATACCTTGATGAGCATGACGAGCCTGATGCGCATGATTCGAACCGAGTTTCGCAGCCCCAAAACAATGGCCTTTGTTTTGGTTTTAGCAGTCTTTGTTTTGTTGTTTTTATTGGCGATTCGTCCTGCTCTTCAAATTCTGGAAGCTACACGCAACCAAGCGCCTGAACTCCAAGCGCAGTGGAGCCAACTCCTTCGCATGCAAGCGCAAGCCAAAACATTACAAGCCCTGCCCAACCCCGCACGGGTTGACGCAAAAGCCGCGTTGGATGCGGCCTTACCGAATCTAGGCCCTGACGCACGATCGGTTGTTGCAGGTGAGCGCGCCACTGTCACGTTCAAAAACGTCACGCCTGAAGCATTCGCCCTCTGGTTATCCAAGGTCAGTGAAGAGGCCCGCGCCAGCGCGGTTGAAGTGTATATCCGGCGCAACGCCAATGCTTGGAGCGGAAGCGTCCTATTGCAACTGCCCACCCCATGAGTCCATCCATGCGCAGCACCTTTCACCCCGCGCCATCACGTCGCTCTGCCCGCGCTCCATGGACATGGGCGATGGCAGGTGTGATCGCTGGGGGTACGCTGGCGCTCGTGTGTTTTGCGCCGGCACGCTGGCTCACGCAGTCGCTTGAAAGCGGATCGAATACGCGTCTTTCATTCACCGATGTCCGTGGCTCCGTCTGGAATGGTTCTGCCAACTTGCGTCTGACCGGCGGGCCTGGCAGCTCCGATGCAAGCGCCTTACCGGGCCGTGTGGGATGGAGTCTCACAGCAAACATCCAAGGACTTCGCCCGGGCTTACAGGTTTTTATTCAGGCTGAGTGTTGTATGCGAACTCCCATGGCGATACAGATTGTTCCTGGCTGGCAAAGCGGAGAAATCCAGTGGACTGACCACGCTTCCGTGTGGCCTGCGCAATGGCTTAGCGGCTTGGGAACGCCATGGAACACCATTCGCGCTGATGGCCCACTCGCGCTTCAAACCACAGGCTTGCGTCTGCAATGGTCTGGCAAAACCATGGCCCTGCAAGGCCAAGCGCAGTTGGATGCACAAGACATGTCATCACGCCTCTCGACCTTGCGGCCCATGGGCAGCTACCGCTTGACGCTCTTAGGCGGCACAAGGGCGCAACTCGAATTAACGACCCTGCAAGGCAGTTTGATGTTGTCGGGGAAAGGCCAATGGACAGACGGGAAACTACGCTTTACGGGAGAAGCCTTGGCCGCCCCTGAGCGCATGGACGCTTTGTCGAATTTACTCAATATCATCGGACAGCGCCAAGGCGCACGCTCTATCATTACTGTGGGCTAAACCAAATGACACCTTCACGACTCCCACTTTTTCGAACCGGCATCTTGCTGTTGGCGATGCTTTGCAACGTCGCATTCGCACAAACCACCAAGCCGGGCGACCCGATTACATTGAACTTCAATAACGCCGAGATTGAAGCTGTCGCCCGAACTATCGCTTTGATTTCTGGCATGAACGTGGTGGTCGATCCCCGCGTCAAAGGCACGATCACCTTGGTCACCGAAAAGCCTGTGAGCCGCAGCGTGGCGATGGCGCAATTTTTAAGCAGCTTGCGCTTACAAGGCTTCACCATGGTGGAGTCGGCCGGGCTACTCAAAGTGGTTCCTGAAGCCGACGCCAAACTCCAAAGCGGCGCGGTAGAAACCAGCGACAGCGCGCCTAAGGGTGCCAGCGGCGGTCAAATCGTGACGCAAATTTTCAAACTGAATTTTGAATCTGCAAGTAATTTGGTGGCCGTTTTGCGGCCCTTGATCAGCCCCAACAACACCATCAATGCCAACCCTGGTAATAACTCCTTGGTGATTACCGATTACGCCGACAACCTGCGCCGTATCGCCCGCATCATTGCAGCCATGGATGTGTCAAACGCCACGCAGGTTGAAGTCTTAGAACTCAAGCATGCCATCGCTGTGGATCTCGCACCCTTGGTCCTGAAACTGATTGACTCCACGGCGACCGCGTCGGGCGCAGCGCCTGGCACTGCAGACACCAGCTTCAAAACCACCGTCATTGCCGAGCCGCGCAGCAACACCTTGGTGGTTCGCGCGGCCAATACAGCGCGGGTTGAGTTGGTCAAGTCCTTGGTCGCTAAGCTCGATCAGCCCGGCCTTTCAAGCAACGGTGCTTTGGGCAACATCCATGTGGTGTACCTTAAAAATGCCGATGCCACCAAGCTTGCCGCAACGCTTCGCGCGGCAATGGGCAGCGCGGCAACCAACCCCCAAAGCAGCGCCACTCCAAGCACACCGGGCACCACCAGCGCGAACGCTTCCGCACCCGCAGCGACCTCTGGCGGCCAAGTCCAAGCCGACACCGCGACCAACTCGCTCATCATCACCGCGCCTGAACCACAGTACCGCCAATTGCGTGAAGTCATTGAACGGCTCGATGCCCGCCGCGCTCAGGTATTTGTGGAAAGTCTGATCGCCGAGGTCAGCGCCGACCGCGCCGCCGAGTTTGGAATTCAATGGCAAGGGGTCTTAGGTAAAAACGGCGACAGCGTGATTGGCTTACTGGGAACCAACTTTGGCGCAGGTGGCAAAAACATTGTGAGCCTCGGCACTGGCGCTGCCGCAGGCACCGTAGGACCTGCGCGGGGAATCAACATCGGCGCAGCCCAACAAACCAATGGCATTTACGCCTTGGGATTTTTAGCCCGTTTTTTAGAAGAGAGTGGCGCAGGTAATGTGTTGTCCACACCCAACTTGCTTACCTTAGACAACGAAGAAGCCAAGATTGTGATTGGCCAAAACGTGCCTTTTGTCACGGGGCAATTCACCAATACCAACACGGGTAACGGTGCTGTCAACCCCTTTCAAACCATTGAGCGCAAAGACGTCGGTTTAACCCTGAAGGTCAAGCCCCAAATCAGCGAAAACGGCACCGTCAAGCTCACGATTTTTCAAGAAGTCTCTAGTGTGCAAGCCTCTACGGTGAACGCCACCAACGGCCCCACGACCAACAAGCGCACCATTGAATCCAATGTGCTGGTCGAGGACGGATCGGTGGTTGTTTTGGGCGGTTTGTTACAAGACGAGTTCCAAGGCAGCGGAGAAAAAGTTCCCGGCTTGGGTGATCTTCCACTCATCGGGAATTTATTTAAAAGTGAATCTCGGGGCCGCAAGAAAACCAACCTGATGGTGTTCTTGCGCCCTGTGGTTGTGCGCGATGGCGCAGCCACTGAGCGCTTATCGCTTGACCGTTACGAGCAAATGCGCTCGGGCATGAAAGACGCGCAACCCCTTCCCAGCGTGATGGCCCCGGTGAACTCTGCGCCCACACTGCCCGAGGCCTCGCCTGCTGTTAAGCCCGCTCCCAAGGCTAGCGCTAATTAAGATGCGCTACCCGCTGCCCTACGCGTTCGCCCGCACCCAACAGGTTTTGTTGGAAGAAGATGCGCAAGGGATGACGCTGCATCTTCACAGCGCATCGCCACCCAGTGGTATCAGCGAAGTGATGCGTAAATATGGGATAAGTGATGTACAAACCCACAACCCATCGGACTTGAGCCAACGCATCAGCGCGGCTTATGCGCAAGGCGAATCGAGCGCTGCGGCCGTGGTCAGCGAAGTCGAAGGCGAGGCCGACTTGCAACGCATGATGCAAGACCTGCCCGCGATCGAAGACCTACTTGAAACGTCAGATGACGCGCCCATCATCCGTATGCTCAACGCCTTGCTTACCCAAGCAGCGCGAGATGGCGCCAGTGACATTCACATCGAACCGTATGAACGCCACTCCGTGGTTCGCTTTCGGGTGGACGGAAATTTACGCGAAGTTGTTCAGCCTAACCGAGCTTTACACGCTGCGCTCATCTCGCGCTTAAAAATCATGGCTGAGCTCGATATCGCCGAGCGGCGCATGCCCCAAGACGGCCGCATCTCTTTGCGCATCGGAACCCGCGCTGTGGATGTCCGCGTTAGCACCATCCCCAGTGCCCACGGTGAGCGCGCCGTCTTGCGTTTGCTAGACAAAAGCGAGGGGCAACTCAGCTTGGAGTCCGTTGGCATGCAAGGCGATGTGCTCGCGCGCTTGGGCCATTTGCTCCAGCAACCGCACGGCATTATTTTGGTAACCGGTCCGACCGGCTCCGGAAAAACCACCACTTTGTATGCGGGCCTGCAACGCCTGGATACCCGCGGGCGCAACATCATGACGGTGGAAGACCCCATCGAATACGAACTCGCAGGCATTGGGCAAACCCAAGTCAACACCAAAATTGACCTCACCTTTGCCAAAGCCTTACGGGCTATCTTGCGCCAAGACCCCGACATCATCATGGTGGGGGAAATTCGCGATATAGAGACCGCTCAGATTGCGATTCAGGCTTCGCTCACGGGCCACTTGGTGCTCGCCACCTTGCACACCAATGACGCCGCCAGCGCCGTCACCCGGCTCACCGACATGGGCATCGAACCTTTTTTACTGAGCTCATCGCTTTTAGGCGTACTAGCCCAACGCTTGGTTCGCAAAGTTTGTACTGCGTGCGCGGGCGCAGGGTGCAATGCCTGCGCTCACACCGGCTACGCGGGACGAACTGGCGTTTTTGAACTTTTAGAAACCGATGACACGCTGCGTGCGCTCATTCACAACCGGGCGGCCGAGGCAGACGTTCGCGCTGCCGCTTTGGCCAAAGGCATGGTGCTCATGCGCGAGGACGGCGAACGCCTGGTCGCCCTTGGCATCACCACCCGCGAAGAGTTGGTGCGCGTGACGCGCGACTAAACAGACCGCCATGCCCGCATTCGCTTTTGAAGCACTGAGCGCTGACGGACACACCCGCAAGGGAACCATCGAAGCCGATTCCGCCAAAGCCGCCCGAAGCTTGTTGCGCGCGCAGGCCTTGGTGCCGCTGAAAGTGGAGGCTTTAGCGAACACTAACACTACCTACAAC
>QYPA01000111.1 GCA_007279715.1 Comamonadaceae bacterium
CTAACTCCTAAGTTTAAAAATCGTTTTTTCGCACGCCACCAAGTAAAGATGGGTTGTGAAAACAAGATTCCAAAGCGCATGCCGTAAGAGTAAAGTCAGCTTTTAGACCGGTTACGGGGGCTTGATTTTAGGAACTGGTTCAGATGTTACAAAGCGATTACAGCCAATAGATATGCAAAACTTGCATAGGGTTATGAGCGGGCTCAATCCCCAGGGCTCACGGGCTTGATAGACTCGAAAAAAAGAGACCTCCATGCCATCCATCCACACTTTAGTCAGCGCCTGCTTGGGTAAAAGTGCCGCCGCCGCGCTTTTTTCACAGATGGACATTCACCCCGCGCTGACCCAGTCCAGCTCGGGCGATATCAGCCGCGCAGTGCTGGCGCAGGCTTTGAATATGGTGTTGTTTCATGGCTTGTTGGAGCGCGTTCCGGTTGGGAAGGATTACGTGGAGGGCGAGGTTGCGCAAAACCACCGAAAAATCGTGTTTGATCATGGCGCAGTGCGAACGGTGCGCTGGCCCTGTGGTGATATGCCGCAAGGCGAAGAGGCGCTCGTTCGTATTTTTCGGCCGCTGGGGTTTAAGCTGGCAGCGACTTACCCTTTGCCCAAGCTCAAAATGACCGGTCGTGCGTATTGTCACCAAGACTTCCCTCAAGATATTGCGCAGTTCTTTGTTTCAGAACTTCACCCAGAACAGTTTTCACCAACCTTCCAAGATGGGGTGACCCGGGTGTTGGCGAGTTCCAAAAATCCTTTGAATGAAGAAGACATGGCCACCTTAGCGCTGTTAGACCAAAAGGGCGAACTAGCAATGCAGCAGGCTCTCAAAGCGTTGCCAAAGTGGGCCGCCTGCTTTGAGAAGCAACACGCCGATGTGGCGCTGAGCGATTACGAACTGTTGCTGCCTGAGTCGGCAGAAATGGCATGGATCGCCACAGAGGGCAATGCGTTTAACCATGCGACAGACCGGGTTCAAGATGTTCATGTCGCAGCGCAACAACAGCGCCAGCTCGGACGGCAGATCAAATATAAAGTGGAGGTTTCGTCAAGCGCCCGGGTTCGTCAGACGGCGTTTGTAGCCGCAAGGGTTGAGCGGGCGATGACTTCAGCCGACGGCTTTGTCATGCGAAGCGTTCCGGGATCGTTTTTTGAATTGATCAGCCGCGACGTTTTGCAAGCGGATCTAAGCACCTTAGACTTGGCTTTTGATGCGGGCAATGCCACCGGGATCTTTGGAATGACTCAGGCGAAAGCTTAAGCCCGTGCCTTGGGCTTAGCGCTGGGCTAGGGCTTTCTTTAACTCAGTGACCAGTTTGCCGTTCTCAGGAGTCGTGAAGCTGGTGTAACTGTCGATGACCTTGCCATCGCGGCCGATCAAATACTTGTAAAAATTCCAACGCGGCGGTGTGCCGCTGGCTTTGGTCAGGTCGGTAAACAAAGGGTTGGCCGACTTGCCGATGACGGTAGATTTTTCAAACATCGGAAACTTTACGCCAAAGGTGTTGAAGCAAAAATCAGCAATCTCTTTGCCTTTGCCGGGTTCTTGCTGACCAAAGTCGTTGGTTGGGAAACCCAAAACCACCAAGCCTTTAGAGCCGTAAGTGGAGTAGAGTTTTTCCAAGCCTTCGTACTGCGATGTAAAGCCGCAATAACTTGCGGTGTTCACGACCAAAATGACTTTGCCGCTGTATTGACAGAGGTTTTGGGGCGCGTCGTCTTGCAAGCGATTAAAAGTTTTTTGCAATAAAACCGGGCAAGCGCTTGAATCAGCCTCTGGCGACGTAGCCGAGGCGGCTTGAGCGGAGAAGGTAAAAGCGGAGCAAAGGCCCCAGGCTGCAACAAACAAAACGCGTAAACGAAACCGTTCCATTACAGAGCCAAACTGCATGGCCTTAAGCCATTGACACAGCAATAAAGGCCAGCAAGAACATCAAGACTGCGCCCACAACAGGCAAAACGATTGGCATCATGGGGACGATTTCTTCAACTACGTCGGTGGTTTGGGTGTCGTGGTCGTGAGGTGCGGACATGGCGTGCTTTCTATTAAAGACAAAAGAGTAAATAAAAGCCATTTTAGCGACTCAGGCGAAAAGTCCCCATAGCGGGAGGATTCAAAGGTTTTGGTAACTTTTCTAAAAAAGTTACCAAAACCTGTCAACCAAGGACAGCGCTAGTCCGTCATAGATCCATGAAATTGATGGAATCTAAGGTAAATATGACGAAAACACCCATTCAGATGCCTGAAAAAGGGACTTACAAGTGGCAGTTGTTCAGTTATTGGTCTGATGAATACCGCCAAACCCGTGCCGATCACTCTGCTTACATCGCCTTGAATTTCGCTGGTGCGCTCGATGTGTGCCGTACCAAATTACAAAAACTCATGCAGCACCACCGCCAGTTTGCCAGTGACGCAACCTCTGGCCCAAGCCATAACCGCGCGATCGCCCGCCTAGAAAACACCTTGAGCGGTGCGGCCATGGCGTATGAAAGTAGTTTCAAGCTGCATTGAATGGATCCCTGCGATCACCGAAAACCCTTGGACTAAACAACCAAGGGTTTTTTTACGCCACAGCAACGACGCGCAATACCTCTTGGGCGTAGGCTTCCAATTTTTTCACCCCCATGCCACTGATACCTTGGAGGTCTTGCAGGCTTTGGGGCGCGCGTTCGGCGATAGCTGCGAGGGTCGCGTCATGAAAAATAACGTAGGCCGGCAAGTTATGTTCTCGTGCAATCTCAGCCCGCCACGCTTTAAGATCAGCATAGCGAAGCAGGGCCAAAGCGTCGAGTTCGATCGGAGCTTTGGGCTTTGTGTTGACAGGCATTTTACCTTTGCGAGGGGCTGGCAAAGAGACCGATTCACGCAGGCGGACCGCAACGTCGCCTTTCAGAACTGCCCGAGATTTATCTGTCAAAACCAAGGTGTTGAACGCCTGGACATCCACCATCACCGCGCCCATCGCCAAAAGTTGACGCAACACGCCGCGCAGTTGAATCTCACTTAAATCGGCACCCACGCCAAAGGTACTCAAGGTGTCGTGGCCATGTTGTGCGACCTTATCGGTTTTTTTGCCGCGCACAATGTCCATCAGTTGTCCGGCCCCAAAACTGATGCCGCTGAGTTTGTGGATTCTGTAAATGGTGGACAACAACATTTGGGCAGCCGCGCTGCCGTCCCAGACTGCCGGAGGTTGCAGGCAGTTATCGCAGTTACCACAGGGCTGACTCAACTCTCCGAAGTAAGCCAACAATTGGGTACGGCGGCAGTCAGTCGCTTCGGCTAAGCCGAGCAGGGCTTCAAGTTTTCCGCGCATCACTTGTTTAAAAGCTTCTTCCGCAGGGCTCTCGTCAATCATTCTGCGTTGGTTGACTACGTCTTGTAGGCCGTAGCACATCCATGCGTTCGCAGGCAGTCCGTCGCGCCCAGCGCGGCCCGTCTCTTGGTAGTAGCCTTCGATGTTTTTTGGCATATCTAAGTGCGCAACAAAACGCACATCGGGCTTGTCAATGCCCATCCCAAAGGCAATGGTGGCCACCATGACGATGCCTTCTTCGCGTAAAAAACGGTCTTGGTTGGATTGGCGAACGCGGCCCTCAAGCCCGGCGTGGTAGGGCAGCGCGTTGACGCCTGAATCCAACAAGGTTTGCGCAATATCCTCTACTTTTTTACGCGACTGGCAGTACACAATACCCGCATCGCCCGCATGTTCGCGCTCGATAAAACGCAACAGTTGGGTGGTGCTGTCGCGCTTTTCAACAATCGTGTAACGAATGTTGGGCCGGTCAAAACTGCTGATAAACGCCCGCGCTTCTTGGAGCTGCAAACGCTCCAAAATATCGGCGCGGGTCAGGTCATCGGCCGTGGCTGTGAGCGCCATGCGCGGCACACCCGGAAACCGCTCGTGTAAAACGCTTAAGGCGCGGTACTCGGGTCGAAAGTCGTGGCCCCATTGGCTCACGCAATGGGCTTCGTCAATGGCAAATAAGCTCAATTGCCCGCGTTCAAACAACGAAGCCAGTTGTGCTAAAAAACGCGGCGTGGTGATGCGCTCGGGGGCGGCGTATAAAAGCGTAATATCCCCGCGCAGCAAAGACTGCTCGACTTGGTACGCCTCTTCGCCGCTGAGCGTCGAGTTCAAAAACGCGGCGCTCACACCGGCTTCATGCAGTGCGCCGACTTGGTCGTGCATCAAAGCAATCAGGGGTGAAATCACGATGGTGATTCCTAACCCAGCGCGCTGTCTGGCGATGGCTGGGATTTGGTAGCACAGTGATTTTCCGCCGCCTGTGGGCATCAGCACCAAGGCGTCGCCGCCTGCGCCTACGTGTTCTACGATGGCTTGTTGGGGACCGCGGAATTGTTCATAACCAAAAACTTCGTGGAGGATAGAGAGGTAATTCAAGATGTCCTATTGTCGGTCCGTTTGCTAAGCGTCTTTGGCGGTGCGCCGGTACTGCATCGCTTCAGCAACATGGGCAAGCGCCGTGGTGGGCGAGCCGGCCAGGTCGGCAATAGTGCGGGCAATTTTGAGGGTGCGGTGGGTTCCTCGCGCAGACCAACCGAGTTGGGCAGCTGCATTTTTTAAGAACGTTGCTGCGGCGGGTTCCAACTGCGCGTAGCGGTCGATGTCGGCACCTTGCAGGGCGTGGTTGGCTTGGTTCTGACGGGCAAGCGCACGATCTCGCGCTTGGGCGCAACGCATACGAATCGCTTGCGTGGATTCACCGGGAACCGTTCCAAGTAGCTCTTGGGCTGGCAGCGCTGGTACTTCGACATGCAAGTCAATCCGGTCCATCAAGGGCCCGCTGAGCTTGCCTTGGTAGCGGCTGACCTGGTTGGGCGTACAGCGGCACGGCCGAGCGGCCTTGCTCGCTCCGAGGTAACCGCAAGGGCAGGGGTTCATCGCCGCAATCAGTTGAAAGCGGGCCGGGAACTCCGCTCGGCGGGCGGCGCGGGCAATGGTGATGGTGCCGGTTTCAAGGGGCTCGCGCAGGGCCTCTAAAGCGGCGCGGGGGAACTCAGGTAACTCGTCTAAAAAGAGTACGCCGTGGTGGGCCAAAGATATTTCTCCCGGCCGAGGCGGTGAGCCTCCGCCCACCAAAGCGACTGCGCTGGCGGAGTGGTGTGGGCTGCAAGTGGGGCGCTGGCCCCAACGCGCAATATCAAAGCGCCCGCTCAAACTTCCAATCGCAGCGCTTTGCAAAGCTTCGTCTGTATTCATCTCGGGCAGCAGCCCCGCAAAGCGGTGCGCCGACATCGACTTGCCCGATCCGGGTGGCCCGTTCAAAAGCAAACTGTGTCCGCCTGCGGCTGCAATTTCCAAAGCGCGCTTGGCAGCCAACTGTCCTTTGACATCCGCCATATCGGGTTGAACAGCGAGAACGCGCGGGGGCAAGGCGCTTACCCTTTGCCAGCCTTCGTCGTTGAAGGCGTTGTCTTGAAAAGCGTTGGAGCTTGAAGCTGCGGCTGGCGCAAAGTGGCGCACAACGTCAAGCAGGTGAACCGCGCGGTACACGTGCGAATCAGGCACCAAGGCCGCCTCTTCGGCGCTGCCGGGGGGCAAGACCAAGCGGGTTGCGACTTTAGCGGTGTGTAAGGCCAAGGCCATCGCCAATGCGCCGCGAACCGGGCGCAAAGCACCAGACAGAGATAACTCCCCTGCGAACTCGTAATCGGCAAGCCGTGCGCCATCAATCTGACCACTGGCCGCCAAAATTCCCAAAGCAATGGGTAAATCTAGGCGGCCAGAGTCTTTGGGTAAATCTGCCGGGGCCAAGTTAACGGTGATGCGTTGGTTGTGAGGAAACTCCAGCCCCGAGTTTTGAATCGCACAGCGCACCCGCTCTCGCGCCTCTTTGACCTCCACATCGGCCAAGCCCACCAACGTGAAGCTGGGCAGGCCATTAGCCAGATGCACCTCCACAGTCACCTGCGCCGCCTCTAAACCGAGCAAAGCACGGCCCTGCACTAAAGATAAACCCATGACTTCGACTCCCTTAACAGTGCGCAATATGGGTGCGCTCCATCAGCAAAAAGCACCAAGGCAGTGCGTACTGTGGTTTTTTACAGTGATGATATCGCAATAAGACGGGCTTGGCTAGCCGCACGGTGGTGCATTTGCGAAAAAAAACACGATTTCTAGCTTGGCACGGCTTCTGCTAAACCAAGTTATCTCCCGACCCCGTGGAGAAGCAGGTTTGTTTTCGGATGGACCTGCCATCAACTCTTTAGAAGCTGAGGTGAAAACATGAAATTAGTTACGGCCATCATTAAACCGTTCAAGCTCGACGAGGTGCGTGAAGCCCTCTCTGGCATGGGCGTTCAAGGCATCACGGTGACCGAGGTAAAAGGCTTTGGTCGCCAAAAGGGACACACCGAGTTGTACCGCGGGGCGGAATACGTGGTTGATTTTTTGCCCAAGGTCAAGATCGAAGCGGCCATTGACTCGGCCCTCTTGGACCGTGTGATTGAAGCCATCGAAGGCGCAGCCCGCACCGGCAAGATCGGTGACGGCAAGATTTTTGTGTACAACTTAGAACAAGTTGTGCGTATCCGTACCGGTGAAACCGGCAAAGAAGCGCTGTAAAGCCGCGGCACTGAATAAGGAATCATCATGAAAAAACTACTGTTATCTCTGGCCTTGGGCTTGGGTCTTTTAACCGCTGGAACCTTCGCAATGGCCCAAGCCGAAGCGCCCGCAGCAGCGGCCGCTGAAGCAAAAGCCGCAGCCCCTGCGCCCGCGGCAGCCGCTGTCTCTTATACCCATCCCCGAGT